>NZ_QMIN01000081.1:0-18154 GCF_003287795.1 Actinomyces sp. Z5 | reverse complement strand
ACCGATGTCCTGACACACCAAGTGTCACCGATGTCCTGACACAAAACTGTCACCGATGTCCTGAGACATCACAGTGCCGAACCGTCGTAAGGAGGTACGAACCGCCGACCGGAAAGTACGAACCGCCGACCGGAAAGTACGAACCGCCGACCGGAAAGTACGAACCGCCGGCGTTTGTGCCGAACCGTCGCCTGGGCGACAAGCGACGAACCGTCTCAGAGGGTGATTAGCGACGAACCGCCTCAGAGGTCGTAGTCGACCACCAGCGGGGCGTGGTCCGACCAGCGCTCGGCGTAGCTGGGCGCCCGGTCCACGGTGAAGGCGCGGGCCCGCCCGGCCAACTGCGGAGTGGCCACCTGGTAGTCGATGCGCCAGCCGGCGTCGTTATCGAAGGCCTTGCCGCGCTGCGACCACCAGGTGTACGGGCCCTGTGCGTCGGGCGCGAGACTGCGGGCCACGTCTACCCAGCCGGCCCCGAACCAGCGCTCGAGGTAGGCGATCTCCTCATCCAGCGCGCCTGCGGACTTGTTGTGGTTGGGCCGCCAGTTCTTGATGTCCCGCTCGGAGCGCACGATGTTCAGGTCACCGGCCATGAGCACCTGTGGACCGCCGGCCGCCGCGCTTGCCAGCAGCGATGTCATGCGCGCGTCCACCAGGTTCAGGTGGGCGTACTTCTGATCCATCTTGATCGTCCCGACCTGGCCGGAGTGGAAGTAGGCGGACACAACCGTCAGCGGGGTTTGTGCCCCGGTGCTGTTGGTGGCCGTCAGGTCCATTTCCAGCCAGCGGCCGGAGTCCACATCCGGCTCCTCGCTCCCCGGTGTGCTGACACCGCGACGCACCGCGCCCACGGTCACCGGCGCCCCTTGGCGCACCGCGACGGCGACGCCGGCCCTTCCCTTCACCCGGCAAGGCCAGATCACCGACTCGTACCCGGGCAACAGCGCGGCCGCGGTGGTCTCGTCGGCTCGCACCTCCTGCACCAGCAGTACATCCGGGGCGCTGGACTCCAGCCAGGAGTCCATGTGCTTGCGGGCTGCGGCCCGGATGCCGTTGACGTTGATGGTGGCTACGCGCATAACGCCCGAGTGTACGTGTGTGCCGTCAGCCCTGTGCACCGTCGGCCCTGTAAGGCGGGCCGGTTTCCTGCGACAATGGGCATATGCCGCGCAGCTTCTTCGACGTCTTCCGCCGTCCGGCGAACCAACCCGCCGCCGACGCCACGGACAAGAGTGCTGCGGACCGGGCCGCCGCCCACTCCGGGGACAACTCCGCCAGCGCCGACACCGAACGCCGGCGCACGATTCACGCCATCGTCTCCGGCCGCGTGCAAGGAGTCGGCTTCCGCTGGTCCTGCATGGAGGAGGGGGAGCGGCTCGGGCTGGTCGGCGAGGTACGCAACCTGGACGACGGCGACGTGGAGGTCTTCGCCCAGGGGCCGGCCGACGACGTCGCCCGCATGATCGCCTGGCTGTACCACGGCCCCCGCTGGGCGAATGTCGCCTCCGTGCATGTCACCGACCTGCGTCCCGGCAGCCTGCGCCATCGCGCCTTCGTCATGGGTAACTGACGTTCCACGACCTTGGTGCACGTTGCACGATCCCGGGGCGGTCGTGGAACACCCCCCGAGGTCGTGGAACGCGAGGACAACCGGTGTAACGCACCGCTCGGTTACCCCGGTGCGACCGGTAAACCCCTGCCGCGCCGCGGTCAGTAGCGGATCGCGTCAATGGGCTTGATGCGCACGGCCACCACCGCCGGGATAATGCCGGACAGGGCACCCACCCCGGTCGCGGCGATCAACCCGATCAGGGCGGCGGACATGGGGAACGGCGGCCGGGTCTCCACCGCCACCCCCAGCAGCGTGCCGAGCGGCGCGACTCGCATCCCCACGATCGCGATGCCGATGCCGATGATCCCGGCGACCACGGTCGCCACCACCGACTCCAGCATGATGGAGAAGAAGATGCGCCGACTGGTCGCCCCGAAGGCGCGGCGCACGCCGATCTCGTGAATGCGCTGGCGCACCGTCACCATGGAGATGTTGATCAGGCTGAGCGCGCCGAGGATCATGACGAACACGCCCGCAATGGTCACCGTGGTGGTGAACCCGCCGGTGTCCAGGCCCTGCATGCCGTCGGTGTTCGACCAGGCGTTCGTGGATCCCGCCCCGAACTGGGCGTCCAGGTCTTGGGTGGCCAGGCTGATCAGCTCCTGTTCCTGTTCCGGGCCGGCCCAGATCTCCAACGTCGGCGCGGGCAGGGAGGCCTGCGCCTCGCCACCCAGCCACTGCTCGTACGGTCCGGTCAGTGCGAAGGCGCTGATCGTCTGGTAGCAGTAGTTGGCGGCATCGACGTCGTTCTCGCACCAGGCCAGGTCGTCTGGCTTGAGCACCCCGACGATGGTGAAGGTCGTCTGGGCGGGGGAGTAGGCGCGCACGGTCAGCGGGCCATCCAGGGTGGTGTAGCCCAGCTCTTCCAGGAAGCCCTGCGAGACCACCAGCGACGGCGAGAGGTCGTCTTCGTCCTCGGCCGAGAACCAGCGGCCCTGCGCCACCGCCGTGTGGTGGAGGGTGCCGTAGCCGAGGCTGACGACGGTCGTCTCCACGCTGCGGGATCCGCCTGGGAAGGCGATGCGCAGGTTCTGCAGGTAGTTGGTGGCCCAGCTGTTGGCGCTGTAGCGGTCGACCAGGTTCATCTCCGCCTTGGTGATGCGCTCGGTGGCCGTGGTGTCACCGCCCGCGCCCTCCGCGCCCGGGGCCTCGGTCGGGCTCGTGCCGCTGTCGCCGCCGGATACGCCGCGGCCGGTGGGTGTGACTTCGATGCGCACGGTGCCGGGGCGGCCCGCATAGGTGGCGATCTCCTGGTCGATGATCGCGCTGGTCACCTGGCCCAGGGCGATCACGAAGGTCATGGCGGCCACGGCTGCGCCCACGCCCACCAGGGAGAGCATGACCCGCAGCTTGCCGATGCGCAGCTGCGCCCACGCCTCCACCAGGGCCCCGAAGAATCCAGTGAAGATGCCCGTCATGACGCTGCCTCCTGCTGCACGGTGTGGCGTCCCTGCGGCTCCGCCGGGCCGTCGCTCTCGGCCGCCGACGGGTCGGTGATCTCCTCGGTGAACTCGTCCAGACCGCCGGTGCGCTCGTGCCGCACGATGATCGGGGTGAGCACCCCGTGGTCGAGCCGGTACTGCTTCTGGGCGCGGCCGGCCACCGCCAGATCGTGGGTGATGACGATCAGGGCCGCCCCGGTCTCGTGGCACTGGCGTTCCAGCAGCCCCATGACCAGGGCGCCGGTGTCCACGTCGAGGGCGCCGGTGGGCTCGTCGGCCAGGATGACCCGCGGGCGGCGGGCCAGGGCGCGGGCGATGGCCACGCGCTGCTGCTCGCCGCCGGACAGACGACCGATGGGGGAGCCGAGCTTGTCCTCCAGGCCGACGGAGGCCAGCAGCTCCTCGGCGCGGCGGGTGCGGGTCCAGAAGGCGGCGCCGGTGTCGTACAGGAGCGGCGCGGCCACATTCTCCGTGGTGGACAGTCCCTCGATCAGGTTGAAGGACTGGAACACGAAGCTGAAGGTCTGACCCCGCAGGTGGGCGCGCCTGGCCTCGCTCAGACGGCGCGTGTCCCGCCCGTCCACGGTGTAGGTGCCCTCGGTCGGCTGGTCGATCAGGCCGATCAGGTTCAGCAACGTGGACTTGCCCGTGCCGGAGCGGCCGACCACGGCCACATGCTCGCCGGCGGAAATGTCCAGGTCGACGTTGGTGAGAATATTCAGGGGCGGGGAGTCCGGCACCTCGAAGGTGCGGGCGATGCCCCGCATGCTCAGCAGCGGACTCACAGGAGCTCCTCGCCGTTCTCGTCGTAGCACACCGATCCGTCCGGCTCACAGGTGTTCGGCTCGCCGGTGCGCACTGTGTCCTTGTTCGGCACGAACAGTAGGATCTCGTCCCCCTCGGCCAACCCGTCGGTGACCTGGATGTTCTCGCCGTCGGTGATGCCCAGCGCGACCTCCCGTTCCTCGGCGGCGTCCGGGTCCTCCGGATCGGTGACCACCCAGACATTCCCCTTGGTGACAGACCCCTCGACGGCGGTGACGGGCACGATCAGCGTATCGGTGGCGGAGCCGGCATCCACGCCGATGGTTACCGACAGCCCCGGGAAGACCTGCTGGTCGGAGGGCACCGCGCAGCGCACCTCCACGGTGGTGCCGTCGCCGGTGGTGGTGGTGACCTCGCCGGTCTCTGAGGTGGTGGTGGAAGTGGTCTCCCGGGTGCCGATCGTCAGCCCCGTGCAGTCGAAGGGCGCCGGCCCGCCGTCCACGGTCAGGGTGGCCGACGACGGCGCATTGGTCAGCCGGTACTGCTGATCGGCGGTGATAGTCCCCTTGGCGGAGTAGGTACCGGGGGAGACGGTGGCCACCACCATGCCGACGCTCGTCTCCTGGTCCTTGATCACGTTGAAGGAGACCACGCCGGCGGCCGGCGCGTACACGGTCGACCAGGTGACCTTGTCCTCCACGGGCGTCTCCACCGGGTTGCCGTCCTCGTCGGTGCCGATGATCGGCTGCTGCGGCTCAACCTGCTTGAGGTAGACCAGCGGCTCCCCCTGGGTGACGGTGGCTCCCTTGCTGACGGCGAAGGAGTCGACAACGCCGTTCAGGGTCGCCTGCGCCTCCACGGCCGCGTCCTCCACGATCTGCCCACTGACGTCCACGGTGTTGGCGATGTCCCCCGTGGTCACGACCGTGGTTTGCGTGGTGACGTTTATGCCGGGGGAGATGTTCGCGGTGGTGCCCGAGTCGGAGTCGGGGAAGAAGGCGATCTTCACCAGGGCCACCGCGATTGCGACGCCGATCAGCAGCTTGATGGTGGGCAGGACATAGCGCTTCACGGCGCACCTCCGGTCGGCCGACATGGCCGGAAGCGGCGGCTGGAGGCCGCCGGGTGGTGGGATGGGCCACGGCGGCGATTGCCGCAGCCCGGGTGACACCCCGAGGCTACGTCGCGGCACACGCCCTTGCGCTCATCCGCAGGTAGGAGAACACCCTGGTTGGTCCCGGATTCAGAGGTCGGGGATCTCCTCCGCTAGGAGGATGCGGCCCGGGCGTCGAGGTGAACCGCGTGGCCCGGGCGGCCATGAGGCGGTTCTGAGAGGACTCCGCGCCGGCCGCCGGGCGGCAGCTGTGTGACGCTCGCGGCCGGCGTCGCACAGACGCCCCGCGGTTCAGACCAAGCGGCCCGCCGGGGCGGAGGGGACCGCGTTCAGGAATGCCGGTGCGGCGAAGCCGTGGTCGGCATAGGCGTCGACGACGGCGCGGGCCACCGCATCCACGGCGGCGGTATCCACGAGTGCGATGGCGCTGCCGCCGAAGCCGCCTCCGGTCATGCGCGCGCCGTGCGCGCCGGCAGCGCGAGCGGCCTGCACGGCGACGTCGAGCTCGGGGCAGGTGACCTCGTAGTCCACCCGCAGCGACTCGTGGCTGGCGTCCATGAGCGCCCCCACCTGGGCCAGTTTCTCCCCGGTCAGGGGCGTCCCGTCCTGCAACAGTGCCACCAGGCGGCGGGTGCGGTCGATCTCGGTGACCACGTGGCGGGTGCGCGCCACCAGCACCTCGGCGTCCGTGGCCTTCGAGGCGCGCAGCGTAGCCAGGGCGGCCTCGAGCGAGCCGGGCTCGATATCCGCCAGCAGTGACACGCCCAGAATCTCGGCGGCTCGCTCGCAGGCATCCCGGCGGGCCCCGTACTGCCCGTCCACCAGGGAGTGCTTGGCCTTGGTGTCGATCACCAGCAGCGTCAGGTCGGCGGCCGCCAGGTCGAAGGGCACATGCACCACCGAGCCGTCCCGGCAGTCCAGTTCGAGGGCGTGGCCGGCGCGGCAGCGCATGGAGGCGGACTGGTCCATGCCGCCGGTGGGGGCGCCCGCCATCTCGTTCTCGGCACGGATGCAGGCCTCCACCAGGCGGGCGCGGCCGGCGTCGTCGGGGGTGTCCACCGTCCCGGCCAGGCCCAGTGCGCACACGTCGTCGAGGGCGACGGCGGTGGCGCACTCCAGCGCGGCCGAGGATGACAGGCCGCCGCCCAGCGGCACGCAGGAGTACAGGGCGGCGTCGAAGCCGCGCAGCGGCCCGAGCCCGTCGCGCTCCAGCGCCCAGGCGACGCCCGCCACGTAGGCGTTCCAGTGGCGCACCTCGCCGGGCGTACCCTTCGGGCCGATCGCGTCCAGGTCCAGCACATCGATGGCCTCGCGCGTCTGCGGGGACACCAGCCGGATCGTGCGGTCGTCGCGGCGACGCAGCGCCAGGTGGGCGCGGTGGGGCAGGGCGATCGGCAGTGCCAGACCGCCGTTGTAGTCGGTGTGCTCCCCGATGACGTTGACGCGGCCGGGCGCGTACCACACGCCGTCGGGCTCGGCGCCGAAGGCTTCACGGAACAGGTCGGTGGCGGCTTCCACACCCTCCTGCGGGCTCAGTGCGGGGGAGAAGACGGGCTCGGATCCGGCGACGGCGGCGGGCGGGGTCTCGGTGCGCGGCATGGGCCCATTCTGCCAGACGAACCCCCACCTGTGAGCCCCTGGCAAGCTCCTTCTCCGGAGTCGCCGAGTGACCGCCTCCGGGATGTTTCCACCCCTGCCGCGGGGGTAAGGTGCAGCTGCTGTCAGCCCGTGCCGTCAAGAGGAGGAGTGCGCGCCTCATGGACGTCCCCGCGCCCACGCCCACCCAGTGCGTCCTCGGCGTCACCATCGTGCTGCCCGAGCCGTGGGCCACGCGTGTGCGCGGCGTGCGTCTGGCGGTCGGTGACCCCCATGGCAATGCGATCCCGCCGCACGTGACCCTGCTGCCGCCCACCGCCGTGGAGAAGACGGAGTTGGACGCCGTGACCGCGCACGTGTCCCGGGTGGCGGCCGCCTCCGCTCCCTTCACCCTGCGCGTCGCCGGTGTGGGCACCTTCCGCCCGGTCAGCCCGGTGGTGTTCCTGGGCGTGGCCGAGGGCGGCCCCGCCATCGACGCGCTCCAGCAGGACCTGCGCGCCGCCGACGGGCCGCTCAACCGCGGCCTGCGCTTCCCCTTCCACCCGCACATCACCCTCGCCCATGAGGTCGACGACGCCGCCCTGGACCGGGCCACCCATGCCGGCCAAGACATCGCGGCGACCTTCGTGGTGGACCGTATCCACCTTCAGCGACTCGCCCCGGACGGCAGCTGGGCCTCCCTGGCGAGCCCGGCGCTGGGAGTGCGGGCGCACCCGGACGGGGCGGACCACCCGTTAGCCTGAACGCGTGAACGCCGAGCCCCGCCCCGACCAGCCCGCCCCCGCGACCGCATCCACGGCCCCTGCCATCCACGCGATCATTCCCGCCGGCGGCGCCGGCACCCGGCTGTGGCCGCTGAGCCGCAAGGCCCGCCCCAAGTTCCTGCTGGACCTGACCGGCACCGGGCGCAGCCTGTTGCAGGGCACCGTTGCCCGTCTGGCTCCGCTGGCGGTGACGACGACGGTCGTCACCGGCGTCGCCCACGTCCCCGCCGTCGCCCGGCAGCTCCCGGACCTGCCCGAGGAGAACCTGCTGGCCGAGCCGGCTCCGCGCGACTCCATGGCCGCCATCGGCCTGGCCACCGCCCTGATCGCCCGCCGACACGGGCGTGAGGCGATCGTCGGTTCCTTCGCCGCCGACCACCTGGTGGCCGATGTCGCCGCCTTCCAGGAGGCCGTGCGCCAGGCGGCAGCCCTCGCCGAGGCCGGCTGGCTGGTCACCATCGGCATCCAGGCCACCGGACCGTCCACCGCCTTCGGCTACATTCACGCCGGTGAGGCCCTGGACGTGCCCGGGGCGCCGGACGGGCACCGCGTGCTCGACTTCGCCGAGAAGCCCGATGCCGCCACCGCCGCCCGCTACCTGGCCACCGGCGACTACCGATGGAACGCCGGCATGTTCGTGGTGCGTGCCGGCGTGCTGCTGGACCACCTGGCGGTGGGCCGGCCGGCGCTGGCGGCCGGCCTCGATGAGATCGCCGCCGCCTGGGACACCCCCGCGCGCGACGCCGTCATGGCGCGGGTATGGCCCGGCCTGGAGGCGATTGCCATCGACCACGCCATCGCCGAGCCCGTGGCCGCCGCCGGCGGCGTGGCCACCGTCCCCGGGAACATGGGTTGGGACGACATCGGGGGCTTCGACACCCTGGCCGAGCTGATTCCCGCGGCCACCTCCGGGCCGGCGGCCGGAGTCGAAGTGCTGGGGGAGGCCGACGTGGAGGCGGTGGGTGCCGACGGCGCCCTGGTCGCCTCCAGCACCGGCCGGAAGGTGGTGCTGCTGGGAGTACCCGGCGTCGTCGTGGTTGACACCCCCGACGCGCTGCTGGTGACCACCCCGGAGCGCGCCCAGGACGTCAAGGGCGTCGTCGACCGGCTCAAGGCAGCCGGGCGGGACGCGCTGCTGTGACCGGGCCGGGTGCGTCGGCCCGACCCGCGGGCCTCGTGTCTGGTTCACGCCGCGGGCTCGGCCCCCGCCTGCAAGCTCTGCAAGACTCTGCAAGGCGGAGGTCGGCAGAAACCGGGTAGCGGCATCATCAGCGAGCTGAAAGGTTCGCTGGGGCGTGGGTCACGTCATGGTCGCAATATGGCGCTGTAACGCCAATTGTGAAGCAGGCCGCGGGGAAGCGTCTATCCTAGATATCCGAGCCAGCGCCGTCCCGGCCAGCTCCTTGCAAGGGCGCAAGCCCGTACCTCATCTGGAGACACGACCGTGAAGAAGAAGTATCCCGCCATTACGCTCGGCCTGGTCGCAGCGTTGTCGCTTGCCGCCTGCGGCTCGGCCCCCGACTCCTCCGGCGGAGACGCCGGCGACTTCCTCGCCTGCATGGTGTCCGACGAGGGTGGGTTCGACGACCAGTCCTTCAACCAGTCCGGCAAGGAGGGGCTGGACCGCGCCGGCAGCGAACTCGGCGTGCAGACCAAGGCCGTCGAGTCCCAGTCGGTATCCGACTACCCCACCAACGTCGACTCCCTGATCCAGCAGAACTGCGACCTGATCATCGGCGTCGGCTTCAACCTCTCCGCGGACCTGGCCACCGCAGCCCAGGAGAACCCGGACATCAACTTCGCCCTCATCGACGAAAGGTTCAGGGATGCAGACGGCGAGATCGTAGAGCTGGACAACGCCAAGCCGCTGGTCTTCAACACCGCGGAGGCCGCCTACCTCGCCGGCTACGCCGCTGCCGGTACCACCGAGAGCGGCAAGGTCGCCACCTACGGCGGTCAGGCAATCCCCACCGTGCAGATCTTCATGGAGGGCTTCGCCAAGGGCGTGGAGAAGTACAACGAGGACAACGGTGCCGACGTGGAGGTCCTCGGCTGGGACCCCGACAACCCGGGCTCCGGCTCCTTCGTGGGCAACTTCACCGACACTCCCATGGGCCAGCAGCTGACCGAGCTGTTCCTGTCCCAGGGCGCCGACATTGTGATGCCGGTGGCCGGACCGGTCGGCTCCGGCACGATCGCGGCGCTCAAGGCGGCCGGTGACGACAACAACGCGATCGTCTGGGTGGACGCCGACGGCTATCTCACCACCGAGTCCATCGGCGGCAGCCAGTACATGGTCACCTCCGTCATGAAGGGCATCAACACCGCCGTGTACGACGCCGTCAAGGAGGCCTCGGAGGGCAACTTCACCTCCGAGCCCTTCATCGGCACGCTCGCCAACGACGGTGTCTCCATCGCCGACTACCACGACTGGTCCGACCGGGTCCCCGACGAGGTGAAGGAGCAGGTCGAGGTACTCAAGCAGCAGATCATCGACGGCACGCTCGACGTCTCCACGCCGTACGACCCGTCCTGATCGGCCCCGTGCCAATTCAACTCGGTGACGCCGTCGTCCTTGACGGGGCGGCGGCGTCACTGTCGCTCGGGTGGCACCGGCGCCACCCGAACACTCACTCCCAGTTCACCAACCCCACCAGTACTGCCTGAACCCACAGGAAGCGAGCCTCTCGTGTTGCTCGAGCTCCGCGGAATTACCAAGGTCTTCGGATCCCTCGTGGCCAACGACCACATCGACGTCACCGTCGAACCCGGCCAGATCCACGCCCTCCTGGGCGAGAACGGTGCCGGCAAGTCAACGCTGATGAATGTCTTGTACGGCCTGTACGACCCCGACGACGGCGAGATCCTCATCGACGGCCGGCCGGTCACCTTCAAGGGCCCCGGCGACGCCGTCGCCGCCGGCATCGGCATGGTCCACCAGCACTTCATGCTCGTGCCCGTGTTCACCGTGGCCGAGTCCGTCGCCCTGGGCTACGAGCCGGTCGGCAAGGCCGGCGTCATCGATGCCAAGGCCGCCGCCGCGAAGGTGCGGGAGATCTCCGAGCGCTTCGGCTTCGACGTGGACCCGAACGCCTACATCGAAGACCTGCCCGTGGGCGTACAACAGCGCGTCGAGATCATCAAGGCCCTCTCCCGCGACGCCAAGGTCCTCATCCTGGACGAGCCCACCGCCGTGCTCACCCCGCAGGAGACCGACGAGCTGATCGCCATCATGCGCGATCTCAAGGCCGCCGGCACCTCCATCGTGTTCATCACCCACAAGCTGCGCGAGGTGCGCGAGGTGGCGGACACGATCACCGTCATCCGCCGCGGCAAGGTCGTCGGCACCGCCGAGCCCACCGCCTCCGAGTCGGAGCTAGCCGGTCTCATGGTCGGCCACTCCGTCTCCCTCACGGTGGCCAAGGACGCCCCCAGGCTGGGCGACGTCGGCCTGGAGCTGAAGGGCATCAGCCTGGTTGATGAGGGCAACACCCTGCTCGACGACGTCAGCCTGCAGGTCCGCTCCGGCGAGATCGTCGGTGTGGCCGGCGTGCAGGGCAACGGACAGACCGAACTTGCCGACGTACTGCTGGGGCTGCGCGCCCCCACCGCCGGTTCCGTGCACTTCGGCGGCCAGGACGTCACCGCCCTGGGCGTGCACCGGCGCATCGACGCGGGCCTCGGCTTCGTCCCCGAGGACCGCTCCACCGACGGCATGGTGGCCGCGTTCTCCGTGGCCGAGAACCTGATCCTGGACCGCTTCGACGACCCGGCCTTCGGCTCGGGACCGTCCATCAGTCCCACCAAGGTCCGTAACCACGCCGAGCAGTTGCGCGACGAGTTCGACGTACGTGTCACCGACGTCGCCGACCCCATCTCCACCCTGTCCGGCGGCAACCAGCAGAAGGCGATCCTCGCCCGGGAGCTGTCCCGCCAACTGAAGGTCCTGGTGGCCTCGCAGCCCACCCGCGGACTAGACGTCGGCTCCATCGAATTCGTCCACAAGCGCATCGTGGCCGAGCGCGACAACGACACCGCCGTGCTGATCATCTCCTCCGAGTTGGATGAGATCTACTCCCTGTCAGACCGCATCGCCGTCATGTACCGCGGCCGGATCGTCGGCATTGTGCCGCCGGATACGCCCCGCGATGTGCTGGGCCTCATGATGGCCGGCGTCCCCCTCGACCAGGCCCGCGCCCAGGAGGAGAACTGATGAGCGAAGCTACCCCGAACGGCACCGCGCAGGCGGAATCACGGACGGGTCGGCCGTCCGTCGTCCCGCCCGCCCAGCGCACGGACAAGCAGCCGGAGCGGCCGGGCCTACTGCGGCAGATCGCCGAGTCCAACATTCTTATGGGAGTGCTTGCGGTCATCTCCGCCATGATCGTCGGCTCGCTGCTGATCCTGCTCGCCGACGACAACGTGCGCACCACCGCCGGTTACCTGTTCGCCCGCCCCAGTGACTTCTTCGGTGCGGTCGGCTCGTGCCTGGTGGATGCCTACGCGGCCATGCTACGCGGCGGTATCTTCGACTGGCAGGCCTCCTCGGTCGCGCGCATGTGGCGCCCGATCACCGAAACACTGACCGTGGCCACGCCGCTGATTCTGGCGGGCCTCGGCATGGCGGTGGCCTTCCGCGCCGGCCTGTTCAACGTCGGTGGGCAGGGGCAGATCATCCTCGGTGCCATCGTCGGCGGCTACGTCGGCTTCGCCTGGGACCTGCCCAGCGGACTGCACATGCTGGTGGCGGTGCTCGGCGCGATCGTCGGCGGTGCCCTGTGGGGCGCCATTCCCGGCGTGCTGCGCGCCACCACCGGTGCGAGCGAGGTCATCACCACCATCATGCTCAACTCCGTGGCCAGCTACCTGATGGCCCACATGCTGACCACCGCCACCTTCATCGGCGCGGGCAACGCCAACCCCAAGTCACTGCCGGTGGCGGCCAGCGCCCAATACCCGAAGCTGATCGGTGGGCCGTTCCGCCTGCACCTGGGCTTCATCGTGGCCCTGCTGGCCGCATTGTTCGTGTGGTGGCTGCTGGAACGCAGCGAGATCGGTTTCCAGTTCCGCGCCACGGGCCTGAACCCGCAGGCGGCGCTGACGGCAGGCATCAATGTGCCCCGGATCACCGCCCTGGTCATGATCGTCTCCGGCGCGCTGTGCGGGCTGGCGGCGACCGCCCCGGTGCTCGGCACCCAGCACTACCTGACCGGCTCGGTGGCCGGAAGCATCGGTTTCGACGCCATGACCGTGGCCCTGCTGGGCCGCTCCACCCCGCAGGGCACCGTGCTGGCGGGGCTCCTGTTCGGGGCCCTGACCGCCGGCGGCACCACCATGCAGGCCGCCACCGGCACCCCGATCGACATCGTGCTGGTGCTGCAGTCCATGATCGTCCTGTTCATCGCGGCCCCGCCGCTGGTGCGCGCCATCTACCACCTGCCCGCACCCGGCTCCTGGCGGCGCCGCCGCCGCGAGGCCATTGACGCCGCAGCCGCCGTCGCCCCGGCCGCTGAGAAGAAGGAGGCCTGAGCCATGACCGCCTCACCTACCGCCACGCCGACCCGTGACGCCCGCCCGGAAGCGGGGCCGGCCGTCGTCGTCGAGCCGATCGCCTACAAGCTGCCGATCACCGGCACCGTCGTGGTCATCCTGGAACTGCTGATGGGTCTGGCCAGCCACGGTGACACCCGCTTCCAGCTGGCCACCAAGGCCGACTTCTTGAAGATTCCCATGCTCACCCTGGGTGCCCGACCCGTGATCGTGGTGATGGTGCTGCTGGCCGTTGCGGTCACCGTCTACATGTGGGTTCGCGCCGTGGGCCGCGCGCCGATCCCCACCTGGGCGGGGCTGGTGCTGGGAGCCAGTTTCATCGTCGCGTTCCTCACCTGGGCCGGCGCCGGACGCTCCACCGTCATCCCGCTGGTGACGATCCTGTCCTCCACCCTCGCCCTGTCCGTGCCGCTGGTGTTCGGCGGGCTCGCCGGCGTGGTGGGGGAGCGTTCGGGCACCATCAACATCGCCATCGAGGGGCAACTGCTGGGCGGGGCCTTCCTCGGCGTGGTGGTCGCCTCGATCACCGGCTCCGCCTGGGCCGGCATGATCGCCGCCCCCTTCGCCGGCATCCTGGTGGCCCTGCTGCTGGCGCTGTTCGGCCTGAAGTACCGGGTCAACCAGATCGTCGTCGGCGTGGTGCTGAACGTGTTCGTCTCCGGCCTGACCAGCTTCCTGTTCTCCACCGTGCTCAGCGACAACCCGACGCGGCTGAACGCCTCCATGCGCCTGCCCACCCTGCCGATCCCGGTGCTCTCCCAGATCCCGGTCATCGGCCCGGTGCTGTTCCGACAGACGATCCTGGTGTACCTGATGTATGCGGCCGTCGCGGTGCTGTCCTTCATGCTGTTCCGCTCCCGCTGGGGTCTGCGCATGCGCGCCTGCGGCGAGCACCCGCGGGCCGCGGACACCGTTGGCATCAACGTCATGCGTACCCGCGTGAACAACCTGATGCTGGGCGGTGCGCTGGCGGGCCTGGGCGGCGCCTTCTTCACCATCGGCTCCGGACTGGCCTTCACCAAGGACATGTCATCCGGCAACGGCTACATCGCCCTGGCCGCCATGATCCTGGGCGCCTGGAACCCGGTGGGCACCCTGTACGCCGCGCTCCTGTTCGGCTTCGCCACTGCGGTGGGGCAGACGCTGTCCGTCATCGGCTCCCCGATCCCGGCGAACATCATCTTGATGATCCCCTACATCGTGACCGTCTTCGCCGTCGCCGGCTTCGTGGGGCGTGTGCGCGCCCCCGCCGCCGAGGGGGTCCCGTACCCGTGATCGGCAACGACAACCACCCGGCCGGGCCGGCCCGGGGCCTCTCCGACGCCGCGCCCGCCGTCGACGCGGACATGTGGGCGCGGCTGCGGGCGCTGGCCACCGAAGCCATGCGGTGCGCCTACGCGCCCTACTCCCACTTCCGGGTGGGGGCCGCCGCCCTGGTCGACGACGGCCGCCTCGTGTCCGGCTGCAACGTGGAGAATGCGGGCTACGGGGTCGCCCTGTGCGCCGAGTGCGGGCTGGTGTCCGAACTCGTGCGCACCGGCGGCGGCCGCCTGATCGCCTTCGTGTGCGTCGACGGCGACGGGCGGGTCTGCTCCCCGTGCGGGCGCTGCCGCCAGGTGCTGTCCGAGCACGCCGACCCGCACATGCTGCTGGACATGCCGTCGGGGATGATGACCATCGACCAGGTGCTCCCCGACCGCTTCAGCAAAGCCGACATCGACCGGGTCACCGGCACATCCGCACCCGCACCAGAAGGAGATCGGCCGTGACCACAGCCCCCAACCCCACCCCCGGCGTGGAGCCCTTCGACGCCGTCGACGTGATCGCCGCCAAGCGCGACCGTCAGCGGCTCAGCGACGCCCAGATCGACTGGGTGGTGGACGCCTACACCCGTGGGGTGGTCGCCGACGAGCAGATGAGCGCTCTGGCCATGGCGATCTACCTGAACGGCATGGACCGGGGTGAGATCGCCCGCTGGACCGACGCCATGATCCGCTCGGGGGAGCGCATGGACTTCTCCGGTCTGGGACGCCCCACCGCGGACAAGCACTCCACCGGCGGCGTGGGCGACAAGATCACCCTGCCGCTGGCGCCGCTGGTTGCGGTCTTCGGCGTCAGCGTTCCGCAGCTGTCCGGCCGCGGCCTGGGGCACACCGGCGGCACGCTGGACAAGCTCGAGTCCATTCCCGGCTGGCGGGCCGCCCTGACCAACGCCGAGATCCTGGACATGCTGTCCGCCTCCGGCCCCGGCGCCGTCATCTGCGCCGCCGGCAGCGGGCTCGCCCCGGCCGACAAGAAGCTGTACGCACTGCGCGACACCACCGCCACCGTCTCCTGCGTGCCGCTGATCGCCTCCTCCATCATGAGCAAGAAGATCGCCGAGGGCACCGGCGCGCTGGTCCTGGACGTGAAGGTCGGCTCCGGCGCCTTCATGAAGGAGCTTGACCAGGCGCGCGAGCTCGCGCAGACGATGGTGGCGCTCGGCACCGACGCCGGGGTGACCACGCGCGCCCTGCTCACCGACATGTCCACCCCACTGGGGCTCACCGCGGGCAACGCCCTGGAGGTGCGTGAGGCCGTCGAGGTCCTTTCCGGCGGAGGCCCCCAAGACGTCGGCGACCTGACCGTGGCGCTGGCCGGTGAGATGCTCTCCGCCGCCGGGCACCCGGTGGACGAGCCGGAGCTGCGCGCCGCCCTGGGCGACGGGCGCGCCATGGACGTGTGGCGGGAGATGATCCGCCGCCAGGACGGGGACCCGGACGCCCCCCTGCCCGTGGCCCCGGAGACCGAGATCATCAGCGCCGTAGACGACGGCGTGCTCACCCGCCTGGACGCCCTGGGCGTGGGCGTGGCCGCCTGGCGCCTGGGGGCCGGCCGCGCCCGCAAGGAGGACCCGGTGCAGGCCGTCGCCGGCGTGGAGATGCACGCCAAGCCGGGCGACAGTGTGCGCGCCGGGCAGCCGCTGCTCACCCTGCACACCGCCACCCCGGAGCGCTTTGAGCGCGCCCGCGCCGCGCTCGAGGACGCGATCGCCGTGTGCCCCGCGGACTCGCCCGAGGCGCGCGCCGCCGTGGCCCGCCGCCGTGCCGGCGTCGTGCTGGACCGGATCGTCTGAAGGCACGCCGTGGACACCCGCACCGGCGCGTCCGCACCCCGGGTGCGTGTGGCGAACTCGCGGCTGCGCGTGGGGGGATTCACCACCGCCGGCGATGCCATCACCCTGACCCAGTGCGACGCCACCACCTGCGGCGCCACCGCCGTGCTGGCTGCCCGGCTCCTGCTGGGCCTGCCGCTCGATGACGCCTCTTCGCCGTCGGGCACCGGCGCGGCCCGGCCCGGCCGGGCGCTGCGGGACTCCCTGGCGGTCCGCCAGCGCGGTCTGCAGCGGGCCATGAACCGACACGCGCGCGGCCCCCTCGGTCCGCTGCCGTGGACGCGGCGCCTGGGCTCGACCCCGTGGGCGGTGGCCGCGGAGCTGACTCGCACCCTGCGGCGGGTGCGCCCCGGCGTAGGGGAGAGCACCGTGACCTGGGTGGACGACCGCGGCACCGGCTGGGGCGGCGTCGTCGCGGGGCTGCGCACCGGACTGGCCGATGGCGTGCCCGCCATCCTGCTCACCGGTGGTCCCCTGCTCGGGCGTGCGGCGGCCGCCGGCCGGGCAGGTCGCGTCCTGCGCGCCGCCGTGGGCGTCCTCATCCCGCGGCACTACGTGCTGGCCGTGCCCTGGGGAGTGATCGGCCGCGCCGACCCGGGCCCGGGTCGCGTTCACCTGTACGAGCCGTCCTCCGGCACGGTGCGCGCACTGGACCTGCTGGCGCCCCGGCCGGCGCTTGGGAACGGGCCGCGCGAGCTGGGCGGCTGGCCCCGTGTACTCGCCGTGATTGCCCCACTATTACCCTTGACCGAGCGGATCTAGCGAAAGGAAGCTCATGCCCACACGTGCGGAAGTCGCCGCCATTATCGACCACACCCTGCTCAAGCCGGAGGCCACCGGCGCGCAGATCGCCGACCTGGTAGCCCAGGGCGCCGAGCTCGGCACCTACTCGGTGTGCGTATCCCCCAACCAGCTGCCCGTCCAGGCGCCCGCCGGGCTGCACGTGGCCACCGTGTGCGGCTTCCCCTCCGGGGCGCACGCCAGCTCTGTCAAGGCCGCCGAAGCCGCCGACTCCGTCGCCAAGGGTGCGGACGAGGTGGACATGGTGGTCAACCTCAAGCTGGTCAAGGAGCACGACTACACCGCCGTGGAGGCTGACATCCGCGCGGTCAAGGAGGCCGTGGGGGAGAAGCTGCTGAAGGTCATCATCGAGTCCGCGGCACTGACCGACGATGAGATTGTCGCGGTCTGCCGGGCCGCCGAGGCCGCCGGCGCCGACTATGTGAAGACCTCCACCGGATTCCACCCCGCCGGCGGCGCCTCGGTGCACGCCGTGGAGCTCATGCGTGCCACCGTGGGGGACCGCCTGGGCGTGAAGGCGTCCGGCGGCATCCGCACCGCGGCGGATGCGCTGGCCATGATCGAGGCGGGCGCCTCCCGGCTGGGCGTGTCCGCCACCGTCGCGATCCTGGAGGGTTTGCCCGTCTGACGGGCGGAGACCGGCACTACTGACGTGCCGGTCTCCGCAGCGCGTCACATAAGTCGGTTTCGGTGTGTTGCTTGTGCCGGTTTCGGTCGTTGTGGGCCGCAGGTCGACCGCCTGAGTCCGGAATGACGCCCGGGATCAGATGCCGAGCACGCCGCGCAGGTCGGTTTTAATGTTTTCTAGGCGCTTGGCGGCGGCACGGCGCGCCACCTCCACCGGCTCGTCGACCGCTACCGGCATGACCACCTCGCAGTAGCACTTGAGCTTCGGCTCGGTGCCCGAGGGGCGCACCACCACCCGGTCGAGCAGATCGTCTAGTGGTCGTGTTGTGTAATTCGTCGTGGTGGTGGATGGTGAGTTGGTCGTGTCTGGTGGCCACGGGGCCCTAGTTTGAGTGGGCTGCCTCCGCTCGTCGAGGACGCGGAGTGACCTTCGTGAGCACGCTCGCGCTGTTGGGGGCGTCGTCCCGGAGCCGGGTTGTCGACGCGGGTGCCTGTGGGCGGGCCGGTTGTGTGCTCAGCGAGGACCGTTTGCGCTGTCAGGCGTGCAGGGCTGTTCCCGCGGTGTCGGGGGTCTGGTTGTCGGCAGTCGAGGGGGCGAGTGGGTCTTGCACCGGCCGGTTGGACCGCTCACGCCCCGTTGGACCGCCCACGCCCGGTTGGACCGCTGTAACCGGCGGCTACGGCGGTCCAACGGGGGAACAGGGGTCCAACGGGGGAACAGCGGTCCAA
>NZ_QMIN01000080.1:0-12030 GCF_003287795.1 Actinomyces sp. Z5 | reverse complement strand
CGGTCGAGCGCGTGCCTCGACGTGGGGTGATCGTATCGATCACCTGCCCATCGGCCAGGGCGTCCCCGTGCCAGGCGAAGTGCGCCGCCAGGTCCGCCGGCGCCTTGGTCATGCGCGAGCCCACGATGAACCCCATACCCGCATCATGAAGGGCCTGAAGGTTGCCGGCCGATAGCATGCCGGCGTCTGCGACCACGACCAGGTGCTCAATCCCGGATGCCTCCCGGAACTCCTGGATCATCGGGATCAGCGTGCTGGTTTCGGCCCTGTTGCCCTCCCAGCAGCCTATCTGTAGGGGGAAGCCGGCCCTATCCACCAGCAGCCCCACGATGACCTGCGGGTCGACCCGCCTCTCCTTGGAATAGCCCACCCGCCGCAGGGAGTCCTCCTTCTCCGCCTCGAAGTACAGGGTCGTCACGTCGTATAGGCACAGGGACAGGTCGCCGCGGCCGGTGACATGCCGCAGGCAGGCGGCCGCTATCCGCTCTCGCCACTGGCGGCCCGCGCAGCGGGACAGTGAGCGGAACAAGGACGCCCGCGACACGCTGCCCACCCCCAACTCACTGATTACACGGGGTACCTGCTCCTTACTGGTGGGCTCGACCAGACGGGCCAGCACCATCTGCCTGAAGGCCTCATCCCCGCCCACCGCTTCATCCAGCCCCAGGGCCTCATACGCCCCCGACAGGACATCCCACAGCAGAGCCGACCGCTTGGACTCAACCACCGCCGGAGCCACCACCCGGGCAGAATCAGCGACCAGGGACTCAAGATCAAGAGCCCTCTGGCCCGACCCGGCGGTGATCTTCTCCCGCCCAGCCTGAATCAGGGCCGCCAGCTCCGCCTCATCGTGGGCCGAGCCCAGGTGCTCCACAACCCGGCGCACACCGTGCTCCTTAGCCACGATCTGCACAGCCGTAGCCCCCGACGCGGTACGCACCTTACGAACATACGGGCTCACACACCATCACTCTACCGCCACCGGATTAGTGCCCCACAACCACCAACCCAACCACACCACACCAACGAAAAACCCCAATCACCCCAACAACCTGTCAGGAGTCAGGTCGGGGAGCCATCCGGTTGCAGCCGGGTGGCTGTGCCCTCTGTTGTGCCCACCGGCGTGCTGATCCTGCAAGCACAATCAGCGCCTGCAACACCGGCGCCAAACGTTGGGAACGCGGCTGAACCGTCGAGGACTCGCTGTGGCCCCCCAGGATGCTCCCCGGGGGCGGCGTCCTCGCGGCTCGGGGCTACCCCGCGTGCTCGAAGCCTTCGCCAAGCGCGTGCGGGCGGCGGTCCCGGGAGCCGTCAGGAGTAGTGCCCGGTGCCGACCATGACGACGAGGTTGCAGTCGGTGGACAGTGCCAGCTCATCCACGGTGAACCGCTCCGAGCCGCCCACGAGGTCGGCGTTCTCGGTGTCAAGAATCCGGTTCGCGTCGGACTCCGGGACGGTGACGAAGGTGCAGTCCTGGGGGACGTACTGGTGCAGGTCGGGGTGGAGCGGCGGCAGCAGGTCGGGCGTGGTAGTGGCGGCGTCACCCAGCGCCTGGCTGGTGGCCTGGTCGACTTCGACGACGGCGTGGAACCAGTAGGGGCGATCGGGCTCCGGCAGCGGCCACTCGCCCTTGTTGACCCGGTACTGCCCGACGAAGTGCACGCCTGTGGCGCCCATTGCCGGCATGCGGCTGGTGACCGACTCCAGGGATGTCTGCACGGTCAGAGGTTCAGGGACGTACTGAGTGAACTCGGCGAAGCGCTCGTCTTGCTGGTCGTCTTGACCGTGGGAGGAGATCACGGAGCATCCGGCAAGAACCAGTGCTATGCAGGCGACTGCTGCGGTGAGGAGCCTGTGGCGCATGTGCTTTCTCATGCATTTGTCCTTGTTTATTGTCTGGTTATCGGGTGATGAAGCGGCGCACGTAGAGGGTTCTCCCCGCGAGCGCCGCGAATGTTGGCGACATGCTTATTCCCAGCCCCCTAGCCAGGAGACCGCCGGTCCTCCAGGCCAGGGACTTGTCCGCCCCGAGGATGTCCGGAAGGTCTGCTGGGAGCCGGGTAGGGGTTTCGGTGTATCCCTCTAGTTCCTTGGCGAAGATCTGGTCCACCGTCACCAGGGCGTGCACCCACCTGGTGACCAGGCCGGGCAGGCCGTCGTCGGAGTCGTCGCAGACTACCCATCTGCTGGGCTCATCGCCTCGCAGAGCCGGGATCAGCGGCTGCAGGGAGGCGGTGTCGGTTCGAAGTCGGCCGGTTGCCATCTACTTGTTCTCCTCAGTACTCTCTGCCATCGGGGTAACGGTTGACGTTGTCGTCTCCGCCAGGCTCGTGGCGGGGGTAACGGCCGCCGCCGTTGTCCCACCCGCCGCGCCAGTCGTTGCGGTCCCGAGACCCGTCGTTGCGCCAGTCGTCCCGTCCCCGGGACACGGCATCGCCCCGGCCTCCCGCGTCCTGCTCGGAACCGTCTCCAAACTGTGGCGGCTCTTCCCCGACTTTCCACGACACCGTCCTGGTGACGGTTCCACTGGTGTCAAAGCTACGGGCCCAGCCCAGTTCCTCGAAGCGACCATTCTCGGAGTCTGGGGTACCGGTCGCCTTGTCTGCCTTACCTTCGTCGAAGTTCCAGTGGTCTTTTGCGGTGATTGTCGTTGTCACTGTGACGGTGTCGCCTTCAACCTTGAGGGCTGAGTCGCTGTAATAGGTGTAGCCGCCGACGGTCTTCTGCTAGTTCTCGGTCACTGGATAGTAAGAGTTGACCTTGTTCTGCGAGTGGAATTCGGTGTCCGTGTAGCCGTTCTGGGCGAGCTCGTTCGCAGCAACGACTACCTCGTTCATTTCGCCGTCAATCTCCTTGCGGATCGAAGCGTCCTCTCGGTATCCCTCCTCAAAGTCGAAGGTCATGGGTGTACCGCTGGCGTCCCGGTAGTGCTCGTACATCGGGAGGGAGTCGTCAAGGTCGGGCCGTAGCAGCTGGGCTCCCCGCAGCATCGCCTCCCATTTGAGCCATGCCTTTACGTCATCTGAGGTTGCCTCTCCCTGCTTGGACTTGAACGGAAAGTCGTCGTCGAATTCAATGGTTCGGTCTGGAGACTCCCCAGTCGTGTATCCGTTGGAAGTGGTGTACGGGATGTCCTGCGATGACAGTGGAGTGGCAGGTCCGCTCCCCGTCAACTGGGCTGCTGCCTGAGTGTCCACCAGGGAGATGGCCTGCACAAAAGCATTGAGAGTCACCTGCATGGTGGCCATCTGGATGATCAGGAAGCCTCGGCCCGTTCCTTGCTTCTGTGCGTCTGACAGCGACAGTTTCCAGTTGTCAGACACGTCAAAGCCCGCTGCCTCCATCTGTTGTGCGGCGGAAACTGCTCGCTCGCACACGGTACTCTTGGCGCTCGCGTACCACATCAGCAGGTCGGCATGCCGATCAAGATTGGTGGTCAGCTGTTTAGCTGAGGTTGTCACCGAATCGGTGTGCGCGATGAATGCAGTCGCGGCCGCGCCTCGCCAGTCCTCAGCGGCTATGGACTGCACGCTGGCGATTCCGTCAGCAACATCCTTCACTGTGCGCCCCTGGGTGGCCAGGCCGCGAGCGGCCTGGTAGTACGGCTCCGGTGTGAAGGATTTGGCTGCCGTCAGTGTGATCGTCACGGCTTCATTCCCTGTGCCCGCATGAGGCGGCTTGCGGAGGCGGCTACTTCTTCTTCTGTTGTCGCGAAGTCACTGGAAGTCTTCCTTACGCCATCTGATGCGGTTTTAATACGTTCACTCAGGTTGTTTTGAGCAATCGTCAGTTCCTTCAGGGCGGCATTGAATGCTTCGGGGAATCCCGCAGTGGCGTCCTGTGGAGTCACTGAGCAGTCGGTCGGAAATGCGGACAGGTTGGCCTGCTCTCCGTCCAAACGCGAGGCGATAGATGACAGTACATCGAAACGAACGATGAGATCGTATTGCACGGTCGCAGAGTAACCTGCCTGTGCCCTTGGGGTTGGTTCGGTGCCGCTGTTTGAGACGAAGTTAACCGAAGACGGTTCTAGCGTTCAGGTTGCTAGTCGCAACGCTGTTATGCAGGCATGTAGGCGCCCAGCCAGCCCTGGGAGGCGGCCAGCACCAGGCAGCACAGCACCAGCAGCAGCCCGATGGAGTAGGGGGCGGCCTTCTTGAGGATCTCTGCGTCGGTGCCGGGGGCGTCCACGGCGGTGGTGACCACGGCCAGGTTCTGCGGGGAGACGATCTTGCCCAGGCCGCCTCCGATGGTGTTGGCTGCCAGCAGGATGCGGGGGTCCAGGTGGGCCTGTGCGGCGGCGGTGGCCTGCAGGTTGGCGAACAGCGCTCCGGCGCTGGTGGCCGATCCGGCCACTGCCGTACCGACCCAGCCCAGGACGGGGGACAAGAAGGCGAAGGCGGCGCCGGTGGTGGCCAGGGCGGCGCCGACGGCCGTGGTCTGGCCCGAGAAGTTCATGACGTAGGCCAGGGCCATCACCGAGGCGATGGTCAGGATCGACATGCGCAGCGTGTAGATGGTGCGCGGCAGCACCGCGAACATGGCGCCGATGGAGGTCTGGAAGCGTCCGCCCGAGGAGCGGGTGCCGTAGACGATGCACACGATCACCGCCGTCAGCAGGATCCAGGTGCCCGGGTTGGACAGGGTCTGCAGGTTGTAGACCGCGGAGGTGGAGGCCTCGCCGTCGGCGGTGAGCAGGTTGCCGTACACGCCCGGCCAGGGGATCTTGATGTCGGTGCCGGACAGGACGGCGGACAGGTCCACGCCGAGCTTCCACAGCTTGGTGATGGCGATGATGACCACCACGAGCACGTAGGGCAGCAGAGCCAGGATGACGCGCTCGCGGTCGGGCTTGTCGGCGGCGGCGACCTCGGAGTGGTACTCGTCCGGCGTGCTCGGCGTCCACGCCAGCAGGAACAGGTAGCAGGCGGCGAAGGCCAGCAGCGCGCCCACCACAGAGGTCAGCTCGTAGGAGAGACTGGGAGTGATGAAATGGCCGGCGCCGGCTGCGATCCCCGCCACCAGGGCCAGCGGCCACAGCTGTCGCACGCCGCGGGTGCCGTCGAGGATGAACAGCAGCAGGAAGGGCACCAGCACGCAGATGAGCGAGGTCAGGTGGCCCATGTTCTGCGCGACGGACACCGGGTCCTCACCGCCGAGGTTCCCGGCGGTGGTCACCGGGATGGACATGGCGCCGAATCCGACGTAGATGCCGTTGCCCACGATGGTGGCGATCGCGGCCTTTAACTTGGGTACCCCCAGGGTCACCAGCATGGCGGCGGTGATGGCCACGGGCGCGCCGAAGCCGGCCAGGCCCTCCAGCAGGCCGCAGAAGCAGAAGGCGACGATCAGGGCCTGGGCGCGCTGGTCGCCCTTGCCGATCGTGTTGAACACGGCCTTCAGGTCCTGGCTGCGGCCGGAGGTCTCAGTGAGGTTGTACAGCCACACGGCCGCGATGATGATGTAGATGATCGGCACGAAGCCCATGGCCAGGCCCTGCGTGGCCGACAGCGCCGTCATTCCCACTGGCATGTGGAAGGCGGCGACGGCGATTACGGCGGACAGTGCCAGGGCGATGATCGCGCACCAGTGGGTGGCGACCTTGAAGGCGCCCATGAGCACGAAGAACGCGATCAGTGGTAACAGGCCGATGATCGCGGTGAGGAAGACATTGCCGCCGACGGCGGTCGTCGAGGGCGTGAAGGCCGTGGCGAGCAGGGCTGATGTAAGTGTCATGAGCTGTTCCGGGCGGAGTCGGGGGCGTCGGTGTCTGGACCGGAGGGCGTCGATTGCCACGGCCGCGACGTGCGGATCATCTCATCTTTTCGGCCACGGCGTGTGAGGCTCGGCAGGCCGGTTCATCGGCGGGGCTGACGGGGGGCCCAGGGGAGGACGGCCGAGTCGGCGGCCGTATGCTCCGGACGGTTGGGAAGTCAGTGGTGAGGTGGGATGTCCGCCTCGTCTGCTCGGGTTCCGAGGCTCTCCAGGACGAGACGGCGCAGCCAGTGCTCTGGGGGACTGAGCCTTTCGCGTGTCCTGGTGTAGACGGACACCGGAGGGCTGTCGATCGGCCAGGGAAGGTCGTGAAGCAGCAATTCGTGGCGTTCGGCGTACACCTCGCCGACGTGGCGCGGGAGGAGAGCGACCAGATCGGAGGATTCGACGACCAGCGGGACCGTCGCGTAGCTCTCTACCCACATGGCGACCGAATCCAGCAGACAATGCCGTTCGAGGGCCTGGTTGGGATAGATGTGCCCTCCGTGCGCCGCGACCCTGACGAAGCGACGGCCGTTGAACATCGTGGTGCCGGTGTGCTGCAGGGGGTGGCGGCGCGAGGTGACGGCTACGTAGGTGACGGGCAGGAAGGGCGTGCGCCACAGGTACTGAGTGGGCAGTACGGACACGGAGATCGACAGGTCCACGGCGCCTCGCACGAGCGTGTCCTCCACCTCCAATGATTTGGCGGGGATGACGCGAAGCCGGGCGCCCGGAGCCTCTTGTCGGAATCGCTGCAGGATGCGCGGGAGGAAAACCTGCTCTCCGATTGAGGACAGCGCGAGCGTGAACTCGTCCCGGGTCGCCGCGGGGTCGAACTCGGCCTGTTCATCGACCGCGCGATCGATCTGCACGACCGCGTCCTTGAGGGAGTGGTAGAGGGAGGAGGCCCGCGGGGTGGGGACGAAGGACCGTCCGCGGCGACGGAACAAGTCGTCTGCGAACCGGCGGCGAAGGCGTCCGAGCGCGTAGCTCACGGTCGGCTGGGTGACGTTGAGGCGGTCGGCGGCGGCGGTGGCGCTGCGGGTCTCGTAGAGCGTGACGAAGGTGCGGGCGAGATTGAGGTCCTCAAGCGGCATGGATCAACCATATCAATAACATGCGAATGAAATATTTATTGGACTTTTGGCTCCGGGGATCTCAGGATTCTCGTAACGGCCCAAAGGAGGAATTCCGATGATCATTGATGTGCACGGCCACTACACCACGGCGCCGGAGCAACTCGCAGCGTGGCGAGAGCTGCAGGTCGCCTCCGTTCGGGGCGAGGGGGACGCCCCCTCCCCCGACTCTCTGACGATCAGCGACGACGACATTCGTGAGACTCTTGAATCGAACCAGCTCCGCCAGATGGACGAACGCGGTGTGGACCTCACCGTCTTCAGTCCGCGCGCATCATTCATGGCTCACCACATCGGCGATCTGTCCGTGTCGACGGTGTGGGCCAGGATCTGCAATGACCTGTGTTATCGAGTCAGTCAGCTGTTCCCCGATCGCTTCGCGATGGCCGCGATGCTGCCCCAGTCGCCGGGATTCGACCCCGTCACCTCGGTGCCCGAACTCGTTCGCGCGGTCGAGGAACTCGGCGCCGTTGCGGTCAATATCAATCCCGATCCCTCCGGCGGGCACTGGACGGCGCCTCCGTTGACGGATCGCTCCTGGTACCCGCTGTACGACAAGCTCGTGGAGTACGGGGTTCCGGCCATGATCCACGTGTCGACCTCATGCAACCGGGCCTTTCATACCACCGGCGCCCACTACCTCAACGCGGACACGACCGCGGTGATGCAGCTCATCCAGGGGGACCTCTTCCGCGACTTCCCCGATCTCAAGCTGGTCATCCCTCATGGCGGCGGCGCGGTGCCCTATCACTGGGGCCGTTTCCGCGGGCTTGCCATGGCCCTGAAACGGCCCGAACTTCAGGAGCACCTGCTGGGCAACGTCTTCTTCGATACCTGTGTCTATCACCAGCCGGGCGTCGACCTGCTGACCAGCGTCATACCGGTGGAAAACATCTTGTTCGCATCCGAAATGATCGGGGCCGTGCGTGACGTCGATCCCCGCACCGGTCATTACTTCGACGATACCAAACGCTATATCGAGGCAACCGCGAACCTGACCGATGCGCAGCGCCGGCAGGTCTATGAGACCAATGCCCGGAGCGTCTACACCCGACTGGACCGTCAACTCACGGCACGCGGGCTGTGACGAGGAAAACGAAGAGCAAGGAGGCCGCTCATGAAAACGAACAATCTCGGCGAGGTGCATACCGGCATTGAACGAGCGCCGCGGGAGGCCGTTGAGGCGCTCTCAAGGTTCGGCGTCGCCACGATTCACGAGGCCATGGGGAGGGTCGGGCTCATGCGTCCCTACATTCGGCCCGTCTACCCGGGCGCCCATCTGTGCGGAACTGCGGTCACCGTGCTGTTGCAGCCGGGCGATAACTGGATGCTTCACGTTGTTGTCGAGCAGTTGAGCCCGGGCGACGTGGTAGTTGCCGGCTGCACGAGCGAAAGCGAGGACGGCTTCTTCGGGGAGCTGCTCGCGACCTCGATGCGCGCCCACGGTTGTGCGGGGCTGGTCATCGACGGCGGCGTGCGCGACGTCGCCTCGCTGGAGGCGATGGGCTTCCCGGTGTTCAGCCGTGCCATCAGCGCCAGGGGAACCGTCAAGGCGACCCTCGGCTCCGTCAACGTCCCCGTGGTGGTGGCGAATGCGAGTGTCAGCCCGGGGGACGTCGTCATCGGGGACGTCGACGGCGTCGTCGTCGTACCTCGCCAGTACGCGGCAGCCGTGGCGCAGGCGGCCGCCGAGCGCGAGGCGAACGAGGCGGCGAAGCGGACCGAGTTTCAGGCCGGAACCCTCGGCCTAGATCTTTACGACATGCGGGGCCGGCTCGAGGCCAAGGGATTGACATACCTCGACTGACCCCGAGGCGGCTGCCACGCCCGTCATCCAATACCACTAAGGAGATCAATGATGATCCATGGACAGACCACCGGAGACTTCATCAAGACCGAGGGCTGGCTGGACTGGTGCGAAGACCCGTCCGTGCCCGAGCTGGCCCTGCCCGATGGGGCGGTTGACGCTCACTGTCACGTATTCGGCCCCGGGGAGCGGTTTCCCTACGCGCCCCAGCGTAAGTACACACCCTGCGACGCCCCTGCCGAGCAGCTCTTCGCGTTGCGAGACCACTTGGGCTTCTCCCGGAACGTCATAGTGCAGGCAACCTGCCATGGGGCGGATAACTCGGCGCTGGTAGACGCCTTGCAGCGCTCCGACGGGCGCGCCCGCGGCGTCGCGACGGTGACTCCGGACGTGGACGAGCGTGAGCTGCTCCGCCTCCACGAGGCCGGGGTCAGGGGGGTGCGCTTCAACTTCGTCAAGCGGCTCGTGGACGCGGTTCCGACCGACTCGCTGACCGCGATCGTGGAGAAGATCCGCCCGCTCCACTGGCACGTAGTCGTCTACTTCGAGGCGGTGGACCTGCCCGAGCTCAGCGAGTTCTTCGCCGCGATCCCCGTCGATGTCGTCGTTGATCACATGGGACGCCCAGACGTCACGAAGGACGTCAACGGGCCGGAGTTCGGACTGTTCCTCCGATTCATGGAGGAGAATCCCTCTGTCTGGGTGAAAGTCTCCTGCCCGGAGCGCCTGTCGGTCACCGGGCCGGCCGCGCTCGCCGGCGAGCGCAATGCTTACACGGACGTCGTCCCCTTCGCCCGCCGGCTCGTCGAACGGTTCCCCGACCGGGTGCTTTGGGGGACCGACTGGCCCCACCCCAACCTCAAGAAGCACATGCCCGACGACGGCCTGCTGGTGGACTACATCTCGCGGATAGCGGTGAGCGCTCAGGCCCGGCACAAGCTACTGGTCGACAATCCGATGCGTCTGTACTGGCCGGAGGAGACGGCATGAGCGCCGCGGAAGGAAGGGGACTGGGAATCAGAGTCCTGTGCTCGATGGCCGTTCGGCATCTCCTGACCGACCTCGCCGAATCAGCCCAGGGAACTCGGGGAGTTCGGACGAGTCCGGTGGTTGTCACCTCAGTGGGGGGAGTGACGGCACGAGAGATGATTGCGACTAAGGACTGTGCCGACGTCGCCGTCCTGGCCGACGGGGCCATCCGGTCGCTTGAGCGCGAGGGACACATTCTGCCCGGGACGGTCACCCCACTGGTGGTCTCCGACATGGTGGCCGCGGTACCGGAGGACGACGGCGCCTCGCCCCGGCCGGACGGCACGGCCTTCGCCGACGCCGACGGCCTTCGCGGCGCCCTGCTGGAGGCGCGCTCGATCGGCTATTCCACCGGCCCCAGCGGTCGTGCACTCCTGTCCATGATCGACGGCTGGGGGCTGAGGCCAGCGCTGGACGACAGGTTGGTGCAGGCGCCCGCGGGGGTGCCCGTGGCCGAACTGATCGCCTCCGGGACGGTGTCTCTCGGATTCCAGCAGAGAAGCGAGTTGACGGGGGCATCCGGGGTGAAGGTGCTCGGAGCCCTACCGGCCGATTGTGCGGTCAAGTCCGTGTTCTCGATGGGTGCGGCCGCACGTGCAGTCGATACTCGCGCGGCACGGTCGCTAATAGCCGAATGGGCCTCCCCGCGTACTGGCCGGATGCGGCTGGCGCACGGATTCGAACTGCCCTGAACGTGACGGCAGCACCGGACCCGATCGGCCGGGTGGCGGGCCGCCTGCTCTCCAACGACGTAGAACGGTAATGCAATGAAATCTCAGATGATCAAGCTGGGCGCGTGCATGGCGCTTGTCGTCATTCTGCTTCTCCTGCCCGCTCCGGCCGGGCTGTCCCCCATCGGCTGGAGGGTCTTCGCCCTCTACCTCGGCGTGATGGCCGCATTCATGCTGCGGCCGGTCCCGGCGCCGGTGACGTTTCTTCTGGTAATCGGCGCGGTCGGCGTTGTTCTGCCGACCGGCGGGGAGATCTCCTTCGAGGACCTCCTGGCCGGATACTCCAATGCCACGGTGTGGCTGGTGTTCTCGGCATTCTTCATCGGTACGGCCTTCGCCACCACCGGGCTGGGCCGGCGAATCGCCTACCATCTCATCGACATGATGGGGTCCACGCCCCTGCGCCTGGGATACGTTGCCTGCCTGACGGACCTGGTGCTGGCGCCGGCGACCCCCTCCAACGCCGCCCGCACCGGTGGGATCACCTATCCGATTATGCGCAACGTGGCTTCTGCGCTCGATTCCGATCCCGGCCCCAAAGGCGGGCGAATCGGCCGATACCTGACAATGACCACCTATTACGCCAGCTTCGCCACCTCGACGATCTTCCTCACTGCGATCGCCTTCCTCCCGCTCACCGTCCAGGTCATCGGGGAGGGACTGGGCGTGGCTCCGGTGACCTGGATGCAGTACACCACCTACGCCGTTGTCCCGGGTCTGGGCCTGCTGCTCATCGTTCCGCTCGCGGTCTACCTCATGGAGCGGCCGCAGCTGCACCGCATCGACAACAAGGACATCGCCCGCCGGGGTCTTGCGGAGCTCGGCCCGATGACGGGGAAGGAGAAGTGGCTGCTGGTTCTCTTCCTGGCGGCGATCCTCGCATGGGCGCTCGGGTCGTTCTTCGGAGTCAACGCCAACGCGGTCGCAGTACTGTTCGTGGCTCTCCTGAGCGTGGTTGGTGTCATGTCCTGGGAGGACGTGTTGAACACCAGGGCGGCCTGGACCACCTTCATGTGGTACGGGGGGATTGTCGGCCTCATGGGTGCCTTGACGAAGACCGGATTCTTCGCCTGGCTCGGTGACTTCATCCGAATGCACGTCCATCTGAGCGGGCTGCCGTGGCTCCTGACCCTGCTCGGCCTCATACTCGTGGTCATAGCAAGCCGTTACCTGTTCGCGTCCGGAGTGGTGTATGCGGGAACGGTACTGCCCATACTCGTGGCCATCGCGGCGGCCGCCCGCGTTCCGGTATGGCCCGCGTTCATGACGCTCGCGCTCGTGTCTATTTACGGCGGTCAAGTGACTCACTACTCCGGGACGCTGTCCCCGGTGCTGTTCGGCACGGGATACGTGAGTCAGCAACGATGGTGGGCGATGAGCCTCGCCATGGCGCTCATCTGGACGGTTGTCTCCTTGGCGCTTGGCCTACCCTACTGGAAGCTTCTTGGTTTGTACTGACATCCGGGCCATCCGTATTGTGCCCTAGGGGCATGAGCCGGTTGATTCCGGGGCGGGTGTGAGCGTGGGGCGTGCGATACGGCGGTCGGCCCCGTAGCTGCGGGCTACGGGG
>NZ_QMIN01000079.1:19491-26157 GCF_003287795.1 Actinomyces sp. Z5 | reverse complement strand
GGCCCGCACCCCGCACCCCAGCTGACAGCTCCCACCCCCACCGACCACACCCACAAACGCGAAGAGCCGGGAATGACGCCACGCTGGCCAACGTGTGGATTCCGGAGGATGGTGAGTACACACTGACATTCAACTATCGTAGCGCCGAGCCGCGCAGCTTCCGAGTGCTGGTGGCGGGGAAGGCCGAGGCAGAGATCAAGGGAGTGTCTAACGGCACCTTCACCGGTAGTTTCTCCAAGCTGTCCATTAAGACGAGGCTCTCGGCGGGAGTGAACTCCGTAACCGGGGATAATCCGGATGGTCCGGCGCCGGACTTCGGAAACCTCCGGGTCGACTACTGACTTGTAGCCGGGGTGAAGGCGAGAGAAGGAGTGGCGCATGGGTGCGCGGTCTGCTCGCCGGCGTCCATGGCATCGGCCTCGGGCTCGGTTTCGGGCTCGGCGGTGGTGTCGTTGTCGTTGTCGTCTGGTGGTGGTGGGGTGTATGCCTGCTCGTACTGGATAGGGGCGTGCATGTCGATGGCGGATTGGGGGCGGACTGTGCCCGACCAGTTGCGCCGACTGGGCGGTGGCGAACACGGGCGTCGTCGATGCCCTGCCAGGGGCCGTGGGAGTCGAGGCAGTGGTGGCCCAAGGATGAGCTCGGCCTTGTGCAGCCAGTATCAGGGCCTCGGCCAGCGCGAGGCCGAAAGGAGGTCGCCCTTCGACCCGACCGAGGCGACCGCGTCGCAGTCGGAGGGGGCCTGCCCGCACTCGTGTCGCCCGGTACAGCCGCCCCCCGGCCGCGTGTGGTGGATCAGGCCGGTAAGGTCGGCTCCCTCGCGCCGGGTGCTGCCAGATACCCATCTTCAGGGCGCCCCTGGGCCAGGTCGGTGCACACGGGCTCGCGGGTGGTCTGCCAGCCGACGATCCGCCGGGAGCAGCACGTCGGCGGGCGAAGGCGACGTAGCCAGCCGCTCATGGTTCGCACGTGGGTGGGGGTACCTCCCACGTAGTGGGGGAATGCCCACCCGCCCACAGCTCGTTGGGCCTGAAAAGCGCTGAAGTGCCTGCCCGCCAGGTCTGCGGGGCACTGCTCCTTAGGAGCGCTGCGCGTGGTGCGTGGTGACTTGGCGCGGCCGGTGGCCGTGCAGGCCCATGGCCCGCATCAGGCGCACCCGCGGTGCAGCAGGCGCCGCATGGACCAGCCCGTGCCGGACGGAGGCCTCGGGACGGCCCCGCATCGCATACGTCTTGCGGGCCCCGCCCGCGCAGTAGTTCTTCTCGTGCACCGGCCCGGTTCTCGGCCTTCAGAGCCTCATCGCGTCTACTCCTTGCCGATGGGGGCAGGGCCTTGGCTGCACAAGTGGTGCTCGGGGCGATCTTGACGCCGGCGCTGGTCAGCGCCTGGCAGAACCGGCACAGGCCCCGCAGCTCCTCCCTGTGTGGGAGTCGATGCATCTTGCAGATCAGCGGGACGGGCGGTGCGGGCACCGGCCGCGAAAACAACTGACGCACTCCTTTGGGATCGCGTTCGCCCGCCTCAGCTCGCGGCTTGTCGGCCTCCAGCTCCCGGATCCGCTGGGCGTCCTCGCTCGTGGTTCCCGGCCGGGCGCCCGAGTCGACCTCGGCCCCTCTGTGCCCCAGGTACGCAGCGCCTCGGGGCACGGAGCTCTCGACGCCGACCAGCGCCGCGACCGGTACGACGGTGCAGGTCCGCTCACTCGCGTGTACCGGCATCGACGGACGACATCTGTCGGTGGTGATGGCTGTGGCTCCGGTGTGCGGATACGCGGTGCTGCGCCTGGCGCATAGGAGGGAGCTGTGAGGTAGCGGTTGATGCTCACAGCCGCGGCGAACAGCCTCGGGGCGGCTCGGACACTTTCCTGTGCCGAGCCGCCCCGAGATATCTCGCGCCGTCCCACCTCGAACCGGTGCGTCTGTGGGGCGGCGGATTCGAGCTGTCGCCGTGCGCGATTCAATCGCTGCGCAAATGAGAGGTTTCGTATACCGACTCGACACGAATCACACATTCTAACTCTATGGCAACGGCATTGTTATCGACATCGTGGATTTCTGCCAATCGATTTGCACTAACCTGTCGAAGAGCTGTCAGTAGCCTAGCCGGGGTCCGCATGCGGGGCGTGCGACTCCCCTGCCTTCCTCGTCGAACGGAGCCCTTCCCATGCCTCTGTCACACGCGTTCCACAGGACGCGGGCCGTATCGCGCCGCCTCTTGGCGGTAGTGGCGGTCGGTGTTCTTGCGCTCGCGACCCTGCTCGCCGCTCCTCCTCTGCTGGCTGTGCCTGAGGCTGAGGCCGCTGGGGCAACACTCACCGTTGGCCTGGGCGAGACCACTGCGCAGATCTCCAACGTGAAGGTGTATGACACCGACAACACGGTGTCCTACCAGGGGCAGACCATGTCGCAGGAGGAGTACGCGCGGCGCATCGCCTGCCTGCACTACGGGCCCCAGGACAACAACTACAACACCGGTGTTGTTGCCGGCTCCTCCGGGCAATGGGCGGGCTTCTCCTACGGGTTCCTCGATAGAAGCTGTCCGAATGCTTTCAACAACGTCAGGCAGTCGGCCATGAGCTTCATGCCCACGTCGGTCACGGCGGCGGATGTCGGCGACGTGTTCCTCGTGGGTACGCTGCGCCACGACAATAACGATATCGATCCGGTGGACACGACCACCAAGTCCTACTACGGCAGCCTGCAGATCACCACCGCGGGTGAGGAGATTCAGACCAACTTCCCCTTCCGCGAGTGGGATACACCCAACTACTGCGCAACCATGCTGGGCCCGGATGGCAACGCCATTGTCGGTGCAGACGGGCCGTCCGAGTACGCATGGAACAGCAGCGGCACCGCCGTCGGGCGCATAGGAACCTCCGCCGGTGACGGCAGTACGTACAACTACGCGTGGTACTACGGCAGGTTGCAGCGGTTCGACTCGACCCTGAGGGTGGCCTCGGGGCCGAACGGAATTACCTGCGCGCATGACGTCCTGGAGATCGCCTCCGACCGCTCCGACACCTCCTGGACCGACCCGAGCACCGGCATCTCCTACAAGCTGCGCCTGTGGGGCTTCGTCAACAATGGGGAAAACGGGACCTGCGCGGTCACTCCCGAGATGGCCTCAGCCGATCTGGAGAGCACCTTCATCACTCCTGAGGGCAGGACCAGCTACGGCTGCCTCTACGGCTCGCTGGAGCAGGTCCGTCCGGTGACCTTCACCAAGGTGGTCGAGACCGATGACTCCCTCCAGGCCACCACACCGATCCCCACCTTCAGCTACTCCAACGTCTCCGCCGAGGGCAGCTACGGGGCCGAGAAGTGGGGCACCCCCGCTTCGCTGACCCCCACCGGCTGGGGCAGTGCCGGCGCCGTCTCCGACCCCACCACCTACGAGTTGCTCGCGCCCAACGACGCCGCAATCGTCCAGGAGAACGCACTCACCCCGGCGCTGACGGACACCACCTCCGGATGGACCCTCGGCGGTGTCACCTGTACCTACAAGAGCGGCGGCCAGGAGCATCCGCTGATGCGCCGCGACGGCCAACGGATGGACACCTCCGACTCGGTCGACCTGGCCAACCGCACCATCCGCCTGGACCAGGCCGAGCTGGCCACCTCCTACGAGGAGGCCGCAATCAACTGCACCTGGCACAACCAGTACGTGGCCCACTCCAGGCTGACCCTGGTCAACACCGTCGGCGAGGGCGACGCCCAGGCCACCGACTGGACCCTGACCGCGACCCCGGTCTCCGGCCTGTCGGGCCAGAACACCCTCAGCGGCGTCACGGGCGACCCGGCCGTTACCGCGGTCACGACCGGGTCGGGCGCCTATGAGCTGTCCACCTCCGAGGTGGACGGATACGCCGTCGACTCCTGGTCCTGTGTGCACACCGGTACGTCCACCGCGGTGACCATGAACAGCGACACCCAGGTGGTGCTGCCCGCCGACGCCGACGTCACCTGCACCGCCACGCAGAAACTCGCCAATAAGACGATCTCCTTCGCCAAGGAACTGGCCGGCGCCACCGACGGCACCGACCTCGACTCCTACCAACTGAGCTACACCTGCACCAAGGAGGGCAAGCCCGACGTCACCGGCACGGCCACCGTGAACAGTGACGGAACCGTCGTCGCCGGCGAGGCCGTTCCCGTGGGCGCCTCCTGCACCGTCACCGAGCAGGCCCCACAGGCCGCGGACCTGAACTCGTCCGACTCCGGCTCCTTCAGCTGGGGCAGCCCCGCGGACTACACGGTCACCGTGGGCGAGACCCCGGTGAGTACCACGCGTAGCGGCGACGGCGTCTCCTTCACCGTACCCGGCGGCCAGGGCGACCTGGTGGTCACCGTCACCAACCAGATCATCCCCCACGCCGGCGTCACCAAGACCTTCGACTCCGTGACCGCCGCCGACGCCCTGGGCGCGAACGCCACCTTCGACCAGACCTACACCGTCACGGTCACCAATCCCTCTCGCATCCTCCCGCTGCGCTACTCACTGGAAGATGTGGTCACCGCGCCCGCGAACACAACCGTCAACTCCATCACGGTCAGTGGTGGCCCGCTTGCGAGCCCACAGCTACTCCCCGAGGGCCAGACCACCTACACGGCCGACGACGTGACCCTGGATGCGGGAGCACGACACGTATACACGGTGACCGTCAACGTCACCGCGCCTGACGCCGGACTCGCCGGACCCGACGGCGCCTGCACCTCCCAGGACGCGACCGATGGCAAAGCGGTGCACAATGCTGCGCAAGTCACTTCTCGCGGCGTCGCCAAGGTCGCCGAGGCCTGCGGCACGGTGCCCGCGAACCCGCGCTTCTCGGTGAGCAAGCAGGCCGGTGAGGTGGTTCGCAACAGTGCCGACGGCACCTTCACCGCCGGTTATACCGTGACGGTCACCAACACCTCCCACGCCGCCTCTACGATCATCAGCGACGTCACCGACGTCCCGGATCTGCCCGTCGGTGCACGCATCAGCCGCGTTGAGGTGCTGGAGAACGGTGCCGCGGCCTCCGGCGTGACCATCCCGGCGATCGTCGACGGCGCCCTGAACGGACCGGTGGTACTGGCAGCCGCCGGAACCGGCCCCGAACTTGCCGCTGCGCCCGAGGGATCCGACGTGGGCGGCACGCGCAGTTTCACCGTCCGCATCACCTTCACGGTGGACCCCACGGCCTCCGGATACGACGCCGCCGACTACCAGTGCGGCGGCACCCGGGCCGACGGCCAACCCACCGGACTGGTCAACACAGTGTCCATGGACGGCGACACCTCCGGTGAGGACGACAACACGGCCTGCCTGTCCGTCCAGTCCGTACTGAAGTTCTCCAAGACGGTGGCTCTCCAACCGGGCACCGGATCCTCCTTCGACGTCGCCTACGACATCAGCGTCGTCAACGAGGGCGCACTGCCCGGTTCGACCGGTACCGTCACGGACCAGCCCGCATTCGCCCCCGGCCTGAACATCACCGGCGCCACGGTTTCCCGCGACGGCGGCGCCGCGCAGGCGATCACAGCGGACGGATCGGGTGCTTACGTCCTCGCCGACGGTGAGACCATCGGTTCCGGGCAGACGATGACCTGGAGGCTCACCCTGTCAGTTGCGATCGATCCCGCGGCAGCCGGATACGACGAGGCGCTGCTTGCGTGCTCCACGGGTGCCGATGGCCTGCTGGAAAGCGGACACGGCTTGTACAACGCAGCCATCCCACCGAGCGATGTGGATCAGGCAACCGAACCCGACCACAACGTCGCGTGTGCCAGCGTCTCGCCCGATGCCGGCAAGCGCACGCTGTCGGTGGTCAAGACCGGCAGTCAGGGCAACCTGGACGGCGCCGCCTTCAGCATCTACCCGGTCGACCCCTCAACCTCCGGGGCGACCGCAATTGCTGACGGCGTGGTCCCCTCGGGTGAGACCGGCGTGTTCACCACCGCGCTGCTCCCGATCAACCACGAGTACTGGCTGCTGGAGACCCGGGCCCCGGCCGGACACCAACTGCTGGCCAACCCGGTCCACATCCGGATCACCGATACCGGTATCACCGTGCTGAACGATTCCGAACTGGGCGTATCCACGGCGGTCGTTTCACAGTCGGCGGGTACCGGGGCGGATGACGTGCTCACCATTCGGGATCTCGAGGCTGCGAGGCTGCCCAATGCTGGTGGCAACGGGTTGATGCCGAATGTGGTTGTCGCAATCGCACTGCTCGCGGCCGCAGCGGGAATCGCATGGCGAAAGCATTACGGCATGCGACTCGCATAGAAATCGTGTCGACCGTGCGACGCATAGGGCGGTCACGAGTGGCGGGGCGGGCATGCGAAGCGGTGCACGCCCCGCCGTCGCGATACCGGGGCAACGCACTCGGGTCTTGATGTTGCCGGCGCTGAAATGGCTGCAAAGCGTGACGGAACTGATGCGTTTATAGTGTGGTGGCATGAATAGTGCTGAAATGTTGCATGTTAGACGGTCAATCGTGCGTCATGATCGGTATCCTTGAGGTGTCGCGGGTGCACGCCTTGAGGGTGTGAGGCGCGCAGTCGATATCGCCGCAGAGTCAGTTCGATCGGGAGAGGACGCCGATGCGCAAAGCAGTTTCGCGCCTCCGGGCGCTCGCACCTTCGCGTGCAAGAGCGCTGGCTCTGATAACGGTTCTTGCGTTGT
>NZ_QMIN01000079.1:3173-19239 GCF_003287795.1 Actinomyces sp. Z5 | reverse complement strand
TGGGGGGTGTCGTGCTCCCCGTTGTCCCGGCCGCCGTGGCGGCCGAGGTCGTGGTTCCTTTGGGGACGTCGACAGCGCGTCAACACGACATTGTCACCAGTGCCTTTCCCACCGTTTCGGAGGCGATCCATAGGGGCTGTGTGCGGTACAGTCCAGAGGATCCGGGAAGTCAGACGACTACCGCAGAAGTAGTTGCGGGTGATGGCACTTATGCGGCCTTCGGGTATGGCTCAAACATGGGGGCAAATCCCAGAGATTGTCCGCGGCAATACGATCCTGCTAGTCAAAGCACCGTCGGTTTGAGGCCCGAGGTGTCTGGCAGTGTTGGTGTGGGTCAGCCCTTCTTGGTCGCCACCATGCGGCACGGTAACCGTCCGATCTACGCGATAGTGGATGAAATTACTGTGGGTGGCACCATGGAGCTTACGCTCGGAAATGCAATTCGTTCAGAGTTCCCTTGGAAGCTCAAGGAGACGACGAACATTTGTCGTTCCACCTTCAATCAAGATGGTAGCTACAATACGAGTGGCACCGGTCGGTATGCCTTCGATCGGAACGGAAGGACGGGCCTGCGGGCTACATTCGGATGGGATTCCTGGTACGGCAGCTACGGTTGGAGTAGCGATTATCACTACGCTTACAACCGTGATGGTCGACTCGTCTCCTTCGATACGAATGACGGCGCGAGTGGAGGTGCGGATGGCGGCCCTATTTACGGTTCTGACGGTCGTTCCTGTGAGGACGACACTCTTGAAGTGGAGGCCGCGATCTCGTCCACTGCCTGGACGGATCCAGCTACCGGCATCGACTACAAGCTGAAGCTATGGGGATTCGTCAACAACGGTGAGAACGGAGTCTGCTCCACCGACTTGGCGGATGAGGGGAAACTGGAGAACACCTTCATCACCAAGGAGAACACCGAGACCTACGGCTGCCTGTACGGCTCCTTGGAGCAGGTGCGCCACGTCACTTTCGCCAAGTACGCGACTACTGATCCTTCTTTGGAGAGCTCTGTCACGCCGCCGACGTTCACTTACACCAATGTGTCCGAGCCGGGATCGAACGCGCTCGCGGACTGGAGTCCGTTGAACAACCTTCGGCCCAATGGCTGGGGAACTGCCGGTACCGTTTCCGACCCGCAGGCGTATGAGCTGCTGGCACCCGACGATAAGGCCGCTGTCAGGGAGAATATTGCCAATCCAGTGACTCAGACCTCCTCCGGTTGGAGGCTGGCGGGTGTCGAGTGCCGTACCCCCGATGGTGTGCTTCAGCACCGCAACGGCGGCGACTTCACCGACACCGCTCTCGACCTGAGCACGAACACCCTGGACCTGGATTCCACCCAGCTGTCCCAGGATCAGAGGAATACGGATTTCATCTGTACCTGGCACAACGATTACGTCGGTCGTTCTCAGCTCACGCTGGTCAAGCGGCTCAACGGTATGACCTTTCCGGCCGTGAGCACCGCAAACTGGACGCTCACGGCTACGCCCACCAGGACTTCCGAGGCCGACGATCCCTACCCGTACCGGATGATCTCCGGAATCTCGGGACAGCCCTCGGTCACCGGCCAGTGGACCCGCTCGGGCACCTACACCCTGTCGGAGGCCACCACCGGCAACGTGCAGGGCTTCGAACAGCAGGGGGATTGGGTCTGCCGGGACCAGAATAACCGCGACGTTACGGTCACCGACTCACAGGTGACTCTAGCGCCCGACCAGCGGGTCACCTGCACCGTCACCAACAGCTTCGATACCGGCTCCATCGAGATCAGGAAGACCGTCAACGACCCCGATCGCGGTCTGAGCAACGCCAACAAGGTGTTCACCGGCACCTACGACTGCGGCAGCGCCAACGGCCGCGACTTCTCCGGCACCTGGAGCACGACCGTGGGACGCTCGGCCGTGATCACGGGCCTGCCCGTCGGTGCCAATTGCACCATCTCCGAGGACACCCCGAGCGGTGACCTCAAGGATGGCTCGTACGAGTGGACTACTCCGAACATCGATAGAACGACGGTGCAGGTTCTGCGGGCCCCTTCCGTAAACCGGGTGAACGTCACCAACTCCGTCGTCCGTAACACCGGCACCATCAACGTCAGCAAGGCCGTCGAGCCGGAAGACGAGACCGCCGCGAGCGGCTGGACCGGCGGAGCGGACCGCACCTTCAAGGTCGACTACACCTGCACCGGCGACGGCGGCTCCGGCACCCTGGACGTCTCCACCGGAACCCCAGCCACGCTCACCGTCCCCGCAGGCACCACCTGCTCCTTCACCGAGGCCGCCCCCGAGACCGCGGACGGCGACTTCAAGGACTCCTCCTACGAGTGGACCGGCGCGGGCAGCTTCGACAACTCCCGGGTCACCGTCGGCAAGGACACCTCCGAGACCATCACCGTCACCAACACCTACCGGCGCGTACTGGTGGACCTGAACCTCGCCAAGCAGGTCGACGGCGAGGGCTACAACGGCGGCAACGCCACCTTCGCCATCGACTACGACTGCGGCACCGACTACGCCGGCACAGTTGACGTCGCGGACGGCGCCTCCACCACCGTACAGGTACCCCGCGGCGCCCTGTGCACCGTCTCCGAGCCCGCCTCCTCGCTGAACGAGGACCTGCTCGCCGACGCCTACGACTGGGGCACCCCCAGCTACGAGGGCCTCGACGCCGCCGAGGGCACCATGGTGAACGCGGCCAACGGCGGCAAGACCGTCACCGTCGTCAACCCCACCGAGGCCGCCTGGGGCAAGGTGGCCGTCACCAAGAGTGTCAGCCCCGACTCCGGCCCCGTGACCGCCGGCACCACCTTCCCGGTCACCGTCACCTGTGACGCGCCCGCCCAGGGCGAGACCGAGAACTACGCCGGCACCTTCAACCTGTCGGCCACCGGCTCGGCGGCCACCGCCACCACCCCGTACATCGCCGCCGGCGCCAACTGCACCGTCAGCGAGACCGCGCCCACCGGCTCCACGGGCCTGACCGACGCCTCCTACAAGTGGAGCGCAGGGCCCGCCGACCAGGCCGTCACCGTCCAGGGCGACCGCACCGAGCCGGTCACCGTCACCAACACCTGGGAGCGTGACTACGGCGAATTCACCATCACCAAGCAGCTGACCGACCTGGACGGCCAGGGCGCCGACAACACCTACACCGGCACCTGGACCTGCACCCACCCCGGCGACGACGACGCCACCGGCACCTGGACGGTGACCGGCTCCGGCGCCGCCACGCTGAGCGTCACCTCCGGACCCGCCACCGCGGCCGGAACCAGCGCCGCCGTGCTGCTCGGCTCCACCTGCACGGTCACCGAGGACGACCCCGGCGCCCCCAACGCCGCCGACTCCTCCTACGTGTTCTCCACCGCCGGAGCCACCTCCGGCCCGGCAACCATCGACCCCGGTACCCGCAGCGGCAACGTGGACGTCACCAACGTCGTCGCCCGCACCACCGGTGGGCTGACCATCACCAAGAGTGTGGAGGGCGCCGAGGCCGGCACCGGCTTCGCCGACACCGACTTCACCTTCACCTACACCTGCACCCCGCTCACCGGCGAGGTCATCACCGGCACTGCCACCGTGCGCGCCGGCCAGGTCACCGAGCCCATCACCGGCATCCCGGAGGGCTCAGCCTGCACGGTCACCGAGAGCACGGACGCCCTGCCCGCCGCCATCGACCCCTACCGCTGGGACGCCGACGGCACCTCCATGACGGCCACGCCGTCGAGCGGTGCGGCCGTGTCCGCGGACGGCGGGAGCATCTCCTTCACCATGCCCGGCGGGGACGAGCCGGGTGTGGCCGTGGCCGCCACCAACACCATGAGTGAGCGTTACGGCTCCATCCAGGTCACCAAGACGGTGGCTGACAACAACAAGGCGAACGGCTTCACCGGCGCCGGGGAGAAGCTCTTCCCCATCACCGTCACCTGCGACGGCGCCCAGACCTACTCCGGGACCCTCGCCGACGGCGAGACCGTCACGGTCGGCGACATCCCCCTCGGCCAGACCTGCACCGTCACCGAGGGCACCATCAGCGGCGGCCTGGCCGACGGCTCCTACGCCTGGGGTGCGCCCACCATCACCGACCCGGTTCGGATCACCAGCGAGGACGCCTCCTCCGGCACCGTCACCGTCACCAACACCATTGAGCGCGTGCGCGCCGACGTGAACCTGAGCAAGGTGCTCTCCGGCGAACTGGCCACCCAGTTCGGCGCCGACAACACCTACTCCGGCGCCTTCACCTGCACCCACGACGGCGACGCCGACGTGACCGGCACCTGGAGCGTGGACGGCGCCGGCAACGCCGCCATCACCTACGACGACGGCGAGGCCCCCTACGTCGACTCCACCTGCACGCCCACCGAGGACCTGGACGCCTCCGGCGCCCCGGACACCGACCCCTCCTTCTCCTGGAGCGAGCCCAGCTACGACGCCGCCACCGTGACGGCGGACGGCACCGCCGCGATGACCGTCACCAACACCGTGAACCGGGACATGGGCTCCCTGACCGCCGCGAAGACGGTCATCGGGGAGACGGACGGCCTCAAGGACGGCCAGACCTTCACCTTGAACGCCACCTGCACCGCCCCCGGCGTGGACGGCGAGCTCACCGCCACCGCCACCGTCGCGGACGGCGAGAGCGGCGTCGCCTTCGACCGGGAGATCCCTGCCGGCTGGACCTGCGCCATCAGCGAGACCAGCCCCACCCAGGACCAGCTCAAGGACTCCTCCTACGCGTGGGAGATGGCCACCGTCTTCCCCGACGAGGTCACCATCACCAAGGATGAGACCGTGGCCGTGTCCGCCACCAACACGATCCGCCGCGTCACCTCCGACCTGAGCCTGACCAAGGCCTACGGGGACGGGCTGTCCGAGGGCGTCGTCGTCGACGAGTCCTTCTCCGGCGACATCGCCTGCCACTACGACGACGGCCAGGGCATCACCCAGGACTGGAGCCTGACCTGGACGGCCGACGGCGCCGGTGCGGCCACCATCGACGGCCTGCCCGAGGGCGGCCTGCCGCTGGGCACCGTCTGCACCGCCGCCGAGGACGCCCCCACTCAGGACCAGTTGAAGGACATCTCCTACCGCTGGGCCGAGCCGACCGTCTCCGACCCGGTCACCATCGGTGCGGACGCCGCCGCCAACACGCTCACCGTCACCAACGACGCCGAGCGCGCCGCCCAGCCGCTCACCATCACCAAGGCCTACACCGGCATCGACGGCGCCCTGAACGACGGCGCCACCGTGCGCGGCGGCTGGTCCTGCACCCAGGCGGACGGCAGCGAGGTCGGCGGACGCTGGGAGCTGCCCGCCTCCGGCGGCTCCGCCACCGTCAGTGAGGGCGCCGCTGGCGCCACCATCTACGCCGGCGCCGACTGCACCCTCACCGAGGACACGCCCATCGACACCTCCGGGCTGACGGACGTCTCCTACGCGTGGAACAACCCCGCCTACGACGTCGCCGCCGACGGGCAGACCTTCACCGACGGCAACACACTGACGGGCATCGCCCAGGACTCCGACCCGGTGCTGCGGGTCACCAACTCCACCCAGCGCATCTACGGCGCCCTGGCCATCAACAAGCTCGTGAACGGGCTCGACGGCGTCACCGCCGCCGAATCCAACACCTACGCCGGCACCTGGTCCTGCACCGCCCCTGACGGAACCGGCAACGAGGGCACCTGGCGAGTCACCGGCGCCGGCACCGCCACCCTGACCGGCGACTACACGCAGATCCTGGTCGGCTCCACCTGCACGGTCACCGAGACCGGCCGCCCGACCACCCCGGTCAGTGGCGACCCGTCCTACCAGTGGACGGACCCGGAGCTCGACGGCAACTACGGCACCGTCACCCAGGCGCAGACCATCGCCCGGGACGCCACCTCCACCGCCGAGGTCACCAACGCCGCCGACGAGCGCACCCTGGCCACCGGCTTCACCGTCAACAAGGCCATCTCCGGGGCCACCGACGGCGCCACCGGCGAGAGCTACACGGTGGACTACACCTGCACCGCCGGGCAGGACACCTTCACCGGCACGCTCACCCTGCCCGCCGACGGCAACGCCGTCGCCGTGGCGGACGTGCCCGTGGGCGCCACCTGCACCCTGACCGAGGCGGCACCCGGGGACGACGCCCTCGCCGCGCCCGCGGACGGCTCCTTCACATGGACCGACCCCATGACCTACGAGGTCGAGGGCGCCGACGCCGACACCTCCACCCCCGGAGCGGTCACCTTCACCCTGCCCGTACAGGCCGACGCCGCCGTGACCGCCACGGTCACCAACGACGTCGCCCCGCACGCCGGCGTGAACAAGACCTTCACGGGCACCAGCAAGCACCTGGACGCCGACGGCAACTGGACCGGCGAGACCTGGGACGTCACCTACGAGGTGACCGTCACCAACCCCTCGCAGGTGCAGGACCTCACCTACGACCTGGTGGACACCCCGACCGTGCCCGAGGGCACCACGCTGAACTCCATCACCGTCACCGGCGGTGCCCTGGCAGACGCGCTCACGCAGGCCTCCGGGCCCGTGACCGTCGTCGACGGCGCAACCCTGCCGGCCGGCGCCACCCACACCTACACCGTGGTGCTGAACGTGACCGCCCCCGACACCGGAATCCCCGGCGTCGGTGACGGCGAGTGCAGCGCGCAGGCCGCCACCGACGGCACCGCCATCCACAACACCGCCGCCGTCACCTCCGGCGAGGTCACAGACACCGCCGAGGACTGCGGCGACGTCCCAACCAACCCGAAGTTCTCGGTGCGCAAGGACGGCGTCGACGTGGTCCGCAACGGGGACACCTACACCGCGACCTACACGGTGACCGTGGAGAACACCTCCCGCGCCGCCAGCCAGATCATCGCCGACGTCACCGACACCCCCGCCCTGCCGGAGACCGCGAAGATCACCGGCGTCGCCGTCCTGGAGAACGGTGAGGCCGCCTCGGATGCCACCATCCCGGGCATTTCCGACGGCGTACTGGCCGGTCCCATCACCTTGGCCCGGGCCGGCTCCGGCCCCGCGCTGGCCGGCGGCACCGCCGGCCAGGACGGCACCATCACCGGCGGCGGAACCCGAGTCATCACCGTCCAGGTGAGCTTCACCGTCGACTCCGCCGCGGACTTCGAGGACACCGACTACCAGTGCGGGCACGAGCGCGCCGACGGCGCCCCCTCCGGCCTGGTCAACACCTCCGCCATGGCGGGTGACACGGATGACGATGCCAACAACACCGCCTGCCTGGACCTCACGCCCCGGCTGACCGTGTCCAAGTCCGTCGCCACCACCGGCGTCGGCACCACCTCCAGCTTCGACGTCGCCTACACCATCACGGTGACCAACGAGGGCGAGCTCGCCCAGTCCACCGGGCTGCTGCGCGACAAGCCGGACTTCGCCCCCGGCCTGGACATCGACCGGGCGACCGTCACCGCCCCCGGCGGGGAACCGGTCACCGCAGAGGCCGACGCCGAGGGCTACTACACCCTCACCGCCGGCGACGTGATCGCCCCCGGGCAGACGGCCCAGTACACGATCACCTTCACGGTGAGCGTCGACCCGAGCCACGCCGACTACTCCGAGGAGCTGCTGGAGTGCTCCGTGGAGGCGGACGGCACTCGCACGCCGGGCCACGGCCTGTTCAATGAGGTCTACCCGACCGATGGGCGTGACGCCACTGGACGCAGTGACAACACCGCCTGCGAACCGGTCACCCCGGACGCCGGCAAGCGCATCATCACGCTGCGCAAGACCGGCACCCAGGTGCAGGCCGACGGCACCACCAACCTGCCCGGCGCCGAGTTCGCGATCTACGACGTCGACCCGGCCACGGACGGCGCCACCCCGATTGAGAACGGCGTGAGCGTGGATCCGGTGGACGGCTCCCTGTTCACCTCCGCGGGATTGCCCATCAACCACGACTACTGGGTGGTTGAGACCAAGGCGCCCGCCGGACACAGCCTGCTGCCGCGGCCCGTCCAGTTCCACCTGGGCGTGGACTCGGGCGGCAACACCACCATCACGCTCGCCGACACGAACCTGACGGCGGACACCATCGCGGTGATCCCCGCCGTCACCGACGCCGACGGCAACGTCGTCACCGCCATCGGCATCAACATCCACGACGTCGAAACCGGCACGCTGCCCCTCTCGGGCGGCCGCGGCATCGGCGTGTACCTGGCCTGGGCCGGGCTGCTGCTGACTGCCGCGCTCGTCCTGACCATCACCAAGACTTCCCGACGCGAGGGCCGCAGGGCCTGAGCAGCGGGAGAAACCAGGGGCCAACCGGACAGCCGGGCAACCCGAAACCACATCAACGAGGAGAACCCATGTCATCCCTCACCAGGCGCCGTGGCGCCGGCCTCGCTGCGGCGGTGGCCCTCGCAATCGGCGGGATGGTCGCGGCGCCCGTCGCCACGGCTGCCCCAACCCCCGCGATTCTCGCTGCCGCCGAGGCAACCGATCTGGACACGGCGCTCATCGACGCCGACCGTGCTTCGACTCTGACCATTCACAAGCTGGCTCAGACCGAGACCAACGGCACTTCCGCCGGCAACGGCTTGGAGGACACCAGCGCCACTGGCGATGCGGTCGAAGGTGTCACCTTCACGGTCACGAAGCTCAACTTCGACCTGACCACCCAGGCCGGCTGGCAGCAGCTAGCGGCGCTGAATGGAAGCGCCGCGGAGGCCGCGGGTTACAAGACCGCCACCGTGTTCACGCAGACGACCGACGGCGACGGGCTGGCCACCTTCTCGAACCTGGAGGTGGGCGCCTACCTGGTCTCCGAGACCAAGGCCCCCCAGAACGTCACCACCGCCGAGGACTTCGTGGTCACGGTGCCGATGACCAATCCGAATGGTTCTGAGTGGAACTACGACGTCCACGTCTACCCGAAGAACTCTGTGGTTGACTCCAGCAAGGAGGTCAGCGACAACGGCTCTCCGACGATCGGCGACACGGTCACTTACACGATCAAGGCCGACATCCCCAAGATTGACGTCGACGGCGGCGCGACGATCAAGAACTACCAGATCGTCGACCCGCTCGACCCGCGCCTGCAGTACCAGGACACGACGGTGACCATGCTCGGCACCGGGGCTCAGGAACTTGAGGGGACCGACTATGAGATCGTCACCGCCGTCGGCAGCGACGGCAAGACGTACGTGACCGTCACCTTCACCGCGGATGGCCGCGCCAAGATCGCCTCCGCCCGCGCCGACGGGGACACCAGCACCCAGGTGCAGGTGGTCATTAACGCCACTATCAAGGCCATCGGCAACGGCAATGGCTCCATCTCCAACACCTCGTTCCTGATCCCGAACGACTCGCAGACCACCTGGGACCCGAACAACCCCAACCCGGAGGACGTCCCCGGTGAGCCCAGCGACGAGGTCAAGTCCTACTACGGCAAGGTGACCATCAACAAGACCGGTACCGATGGCAAGGCCGCCTCCACCTACGCGGGCGCCGAGTTCCAGGTCTACGAGTGCAACCCGACCGGTGCTACCCAGGGTGCCACCATCGACCGCGATGCGGCGAACATCACCGGGGCGGCTCTGACCGCCAACCAGGTGACCGCGGCCGGCACGGTTGAGAACACCGCCAAGTTCACCACCGGCTCCGACGGCAAGGTCACCATCGACGCGCTGCGGACGAACGACTTCATCAACAACGCTGCCGTCACCAACCCCGGCTGGTACTGCCTGGTGGAGACCAAGGCCCCCACGGGTTACGAGATCCAGAGCGACCCGATCGCCTTCCAGGTGCTGCGCGCGGACGTCGAGGCCTCGCCGTACGCCATCGATTTCACGGTGATCGATGTCCCCTCCAACGCCGGCTTCCGCCTGCCGCTGACCGGTGCCAACGGCATCATCTTCCTCACCATCGCCGGCATCCTGCTGGTCGCCGGTGCGGTCCTGCTCACGGTGCACAACAAGCGCCGCAGCGCCCAGGCCTGAGGCTACGAATGTGCCGGTAACTGAGCGCCGGCACACCAGCACACGCGGCGGCGTGTACGAATCGGATAACTCCGGCGTACACGCCGCCGCCGTCCCAGGGCTGGCTCGACGGCGCACTATCTTGACATCCGAATGTCGGCGGCTCCGCTCAACGCCGACTCACCACAGCTTCACCTCCGTTTTTCCGCCACGAGCCACACAGAAGGAAGCCAATGGGCCAGACTCCGTCAATCGCCGACGTCCTGGATGAACCCGGTCCCGACCTGGGCGACGCTTCCGCGGACAGGCCCGCGCAGCCCGATGACGCGCACGGCGGCGCCGAGCCCCCCAAGCCACCGAGTGAGAAGTCCACCGGAAGACCCAGCCGGAGCAACCGCCTGCTGGGCGTACTGCCCTTCATCCTGGCCCTGGCCGGTGCACTCGTGCTGGCCTACCCGGTGCTGGCCACCCAGCACAACAATGCCCGCCAGCAGGAGATCGCCGACCAGTACCAGGCGCAGATGAACGCCGTCAGCCCCGACGTGCTCGCCGCCGAGCTCGCCAGCGCCGACGAGTACAACCAGGAGCTGGCCTCCTCCCCGATCCTCGACCCCTGGCTGGACCAGCAGCGCCCCGACACCCCCCAGTACCAGGCCTACCTGGCCGAGCTGGATCTGGACGAGGTCATGGCTCGGATCGTCATCCCCAAGATCCATGTGGACCTGCCGGTCTACCACGGCACCGAGGCCGAGACTCTCTCCCGGGGCGTCGGCCACCTGTTCGGCACCGCCCTGCCCGTGGGCGGGACCTCCACCCACTCCGTTCTGACGGGCCACACCGGCATGGGGTCGGCCACGCTCTTCGACGACCTGACGAAGCTGGAGGAGGGCGACGTCTTCTACATCACCGCCGCCGGTCGCACACTCAAATACGAGGTCAACGACGTCCGCGTGGTCCTGCCCACCGAGACGGAATCGCTGAACAAGGTGCCGGGGGAGGACCTGGTCACCCTGATCACCTGCACCCCCTACGGCGTCAACACCCACCGCCTGCTGGTCACCGGGACGCGCGTGGCCATGGACCCGGTACAGGCCGAGGCGGAGCAGGCCGCGGCTACTCCCGCGCCCATGCGTCCGTGGATGCTGTGGCTGATCGGTGCCGTCGTCGTGATCCTGACCGTGCTCACCGTCGCAGCCGGGCGGCGGGTGGTGCGTCGGGTGCGTTACGCGCGCCGCTCCTGAGTCGCGGAATATCTCTGGTATCTGACGTTTTAAATGCGTGATTCAACTCAATAGGGTTACTTTGATAACCGGATTGCCGCGACGCCGGCACGGGTATGCCACAGGTTTGGCACAGCTCAGTTCGCTTGCCCTAAGCGCCTCCAAAGGGCGCTAAGGTCGGGCCAGCAATCAATCAGATCCTGCGTCTTGTGCGTTACGCAGACGGCGCTCCGCCGTCCCGAACCCATGGAGTTTTGTGGCTCTTCCCTCGCCACCTAGTGTTTTCAAGGAGCTGTCAGTGAAGCACATGCTGCGCCATGCTCAACGTGACGGTACCCGCTGCGCGCGGCGCTATCGTCCCGCGCTATCGGGGCTTACTGCGCTCTTCCTTGCAGCTTCCCTCGCTGTGTGTTACCTAGTAGCTCCTGCTGCGCAGGCGGTCTATGCCGCGCCTGATGGAGGGTCTGGCCGCTTCGAGTCCGTCATCGACTGGATCGATTGGACCGAGGCCTCAAACGTCAACGTTGACAACAATGGTCGAATGATCCTTCCCGATGGAGTGAACTCCACGGTCTGGTCCACTCCATCGCGGATCGGTGACGGCCTGTGGCGATCAAGCCAATGCAGCATTAGCGAGGTCGAGACTCACTACGAGGTCACCCACGAGGGTGTAACCGAGACCTACGATGCCGGCCTTGTGGTCGGTTACGATACGGGGTCCTGGATCGGCGACGGCATGGCTCGTCTTTACAACGACTCGACACGATACGACAATGGCGTCGAGATCGACCCGAATTATGGCGTTCCCGGGATCTCATATCGGAATGTCAATGTGCGTTCGGGCCTTCCTATCGGCATCGCCAACGCCCAGGGTGGCCGTTACAACGAGTCTGCGAACGCGTACTTCAAGATTCAGTGCAAGACCTACATCGTAGAATCCGCCGTCCAGCCGACGAAGTCGGAGATCGCGGACCTGCCCAAAACGGAGCTTCCCATGGAGGGCTTCGTCTACGCCGACGCAGAGGGGTCGAACTGGAAGAGCGGACAGTACGAGTCGGAGACGGTCGCCCCGATCCCGATGGACGGCTATGGGGCCTCCGATGTGAAGTGGCGCTACCTTGAAACCGCTCGCTCCCAGGGATGCACGGTGCACTCCTGGGTCGGTCAACGTGACTTCCCCTATCCGACTGGCGTGAAGAACGGCTTCCAGTTGCGTCCTGCCACCGCCTCAGGCGGCGAGGCCTCCGAGTGCGCGACACGGACCACGGGTAGTCCGTCCAATTACGAGGGCTACGGCCCCTCCTCGATACTCTTCATGGAGAAGGCCAATGGTGGCTATGTCGAGCTCAAAGGCGGTGGGGTCTCCGCCATCGCCTTCGGCGTCGTCACCTACTTGGACTACGGAGACGCGCCCGAGAGCTACGGCAGCGCCGCCTCTCTTTTCCAGCCCAACTGGGAACGAGGCGAGCTGGGAGAGGATATTGCTCCCAGCCCCGCCCCCGTCGGGGCCGAGGGAACCTGGTATGACCTCAGCGCCGCTCAGGAAGCCGGACAGGCCGTCCGGGTGAGCGCGCCCGACATCCGCTTGGGCAATTTCACCGACCCGGACATCTTCCAGTACTACTCGGAGAATGCCGACCTTGATGACCGCTACGACTCGAACGTCGACTTCAGTCCGCCCGATGACGAGGACGCGTTGTCAATCGACCCGACGGCTCCGGTCGGCTCTGACAACTGGGACGGTATCATCCGCACCGCCCCAGGTCTTGAGTGGACGAAGCACGACATCATCTGCCATGGCGAGGGCAATATCGTCGGATGGATCGATTGGAACCACAACGGTACTTTCGACGACGCCGAGGCATCCGCACCCACGGTGTGCCCAGCTTCCGGACGGGCTTCCCTGACATGGACTGTGCCCTCAGACGTTGTCCGAAGCGTCGATGGAGAAACGGGGAGTGCGTCCTCCACCTTCATGCGCCTGCGTATCACGGGAGACAGGAATCCGGATGGTTCCCTCGTTGTCCCGCGGGCCACCGGTGTGACCCTATCCGGTGAGGTTGAGGATTACGGGAAGATCACCGTGATGGTTCCCACCCTCGAACTTATCAAAACGGTGGATAACGCTTATGCCTCAGAGCAGGTGCCCGGCTTGTCAGCCGAGCAGTGGACTGTTGGCGCGAACGGAACGGTCGCCCTGTCCGGGCAGGGGAGTACGGGCGGGCCACGGGCCGTCGACCAGGGGTCGATGACCCTGTATGAGAGCTCGGATGACCCCCAGGCCGTCGGATACCAGGCGGGTCAGTGGGAATGCACCGAGACACCGGGAACCGACTCGGAGACGTACTCCTCGACTGTCAGTGAATCGACCGACGGAGAGGCGACACTGACTGTCAGGAACCAAGACCGCGTCACCTGTACGATTGCCAACACCACCAAGCCCGGTACCTTGACGTGGAACAAGGTGGAAGTCGATGGTTCCACCGCCATCGGCGGGTCGCAGTGGACCCTGTCCGGGCCGGGCGTTCCGGACGGCACGGTGATCACGGACTGCGTCGGTGCTTGTGCGGCCGGTGCTTATACGGATCAGGATCCAGCGGCCGGGGCTTTCAGCCTTACCGGACTTCGCTGGGGCGACTATGCGATTGAGGAGGCGGTTGCGCCTGCGGGGTACAGACCCGTTACCGGCTCCTTCGCCTTCACTAGGATCGAGGGTTCGTCCGTGGAAGGAGCCTTGATCGAGGCGGAAGGCGTTGTGAACGGTGGCGTGGTCAATGAGCGTCTAACCGGCTCGGTGAGTTGGACGAAGACCGATGCGGACAATGGCGAGCCTCTGGCAGGAGCCGCCTGGGGGCTGACCGGACCGGAGGTGCCCGAGGGCACGGTGGTCGACGACTGTGTCGCCGAACCCTGCACACCCGGTGCCTACAGGGACGAGGACCCGGCTGCGGGTTCCTTCAAAGTAGGCGGCCTGGTCTGGAGCGAAGAGAGCTACGTCCTGACCGAGGTGGCTGCGCCGGCCGGATACCAGATGGATGCCACTCCACACGCGTTCGTCATTACGACCGACAGCCTCGACTACGCGTTCGCCGAGCCCTTTGAGAACTCCAAGACTTCCGTTCCGTCCCTCCCCCTTACCGGTGGCCTCGGCTCCGACTGGTTCCTGATCGGTGGCGGGGTCCTGGCCCTGGTCGCTCTGATTGTAGGAATTGTGAGGAGGCGGCGCGCGCAAGCCTGACCAGTAATCACATCATCCAATCGCATCCGCGCGGCCCGCCGCGCACGAACAAAGGACACTCGACCCCATGAGAACCACTTCCCACGGTCTCGGCAGCCGCGCGGCCGCGGCCCTCGGCATGATGGCGCTTGCCGCAACCGGCTTGAGCCTTGCCGCGACGGCGCAGGCCGCCGACCTGGCCAACATCGATACCGGGGCGACCGGATCGATCCTGATCCACAAGCACGAGGCAGGCTCGCAGAGCGCTAACGGAACGCCTGATGGTCAGACCACAACCGGTGGCGACCCCGTTGAGGGAGTCGTCTTCACGGCCTATCGGATTACCAACCTGGACCTGACCACTCAGGCCGCCTGGGACGGCCTGGCCGACGTCGCGGTTCCCGCAGACGCTTGCGGCTCCGATAACCGTTCGCCGCAGCTGGGTAGCTACACCTTCGATACGGGTACGGCGAGCGCCGCGACCGATGCGAGCGGCGAGACCAGCATCAACCCGTTGCCGGTGGCGGCATATCTGGTGTGCGAGACCAGTGCGCCCAGCACAGTGAAGACCGCTGCCGCGCCGTTCCTCGTGACCATTCCCTTCCCGAACAACGCGGCCAACACCGCCAGCGCGGACGGGAACTGGTTGTATGACGTGAACGTCTATCCGAAGAACGTCGTCGTCGAGGCTCCCACCAAGGGTGTGAACGTGACCGCAAATGGTCTGAACACCGATGATCAGGTCTCCTTCCCGGTGACTGCGAAGGTTCCGAGCATTGCCGACACTGACTCGTTCAAGTACTTCGTGGTCTCCGATCCGCTGGACTCCAGCCTGTCCGATGGGAACGTGGCGTCGGTGAAGCTCAACGGCTCGGACGTTGACGCGTCCTACTACACGGTGACAACGGGGCAGACGGTGTCGGTCGGCTTCAACCGGGCCGGTCTGGCCTATCTGAAGACCCAGCCGAACGCGCAGATTGAGGTTGTTTTTACGGCCAAGACCGGGACCGTGCCCTCTGGCGGGATCATTGAGAACACGGCGACGCTGTACGTAGACACCACTCCGGGTGACACTCCGGATGAACCGCCGGTGACTCCCCCGGACGAGCCGGGCACGCCTACCAACAAGGTGGTCACCTCGTGGGGCGACGCGCGCGTGTCCAAGGTCGACGCGGACAACAGCAAGGCCCTCCAGGGCGCTACATTCCAGGTCTACAACGCCGCAGACCCCTACGCGACCTCATGCGACAACGCCGTCAAGGTCGGCGATCCGATCGCGGTCAACGGGGCGACTGAGTTCGCCTCCGACGGGGATGGGCTGGTGTTCATCGCGGGTCTGTTCGTTGACCAGAAGGCCGGTGCCGCCACGGATGACTCGGTTGCGCCCGAGCACACCCAGCGCTGCTATGTGCTGGTCGAGACCGCTGCTCCCGCCGGATACGTACTGCCCTCCGACGCGGACACGCCGCTGACTGTCACGGCCGGGGTCACCGCGGCCGCTGACTACGACCTGTCTGTGCCCAACACCAAGCAGAATGTGCCTCAGCTGCCGCTTACGGGTGCCAACGGTGCGCTGTTGATGATGCTGCTCGGCGTGGCCTTCGTGATGATCGGCGTCGGCAGGGCATTCGTGTCACGCTCGAAGAAGCCGGCAGCATCGCAGGACTGAACCCGCTGATGTTGACA
>NZ_QMIN01000079.1:0-2879 GCF_003287795.1 Actinomyces sp. Z5 | reverse complement strand
CGGGGAGGACATACGGCCTCCCCGCCACGCCGCGTGCCTGTCACTGACTTCGGGAGAGGAGGATCCTTGTCAACCAGACCCCGGCGCTCCCACCAGGTCGGTGATGGTGGCGACCGATGGCGCTTGTCGTGTCCGGCTTTGGTGTCTGCCCTGTTGGCGCTGGCCGGCATGTTGCTGTTCGCCTACCCGACCGTCGCCGCCTGGGTTACCCAGTACAACCAGTCCAAGATCATCACCACCTACGCCTCCGACGTCGACTCCGCCGACCCGGACGCCGCCACCCAGCTAGCCCAGGCGCATGCTTACAACGACGCCCTTTCCGTCGGCGCGGTGCTGGAGGCCAACACCAACGTCCCCACCGGCGTCGGCGAGGGCGGGGACGACACCCTCGACTACGACTCGATCCTGGACGCCAACGGCGCCGGGCTCATGGCCCGGCTGCGCATCCCCGCTATCAACCTGGACCTGCCCGTCTACCACGGAACCTCGGATGAAACCCTACTTGAGGGGCTGGGGCACCTCGAGGGCACCTCCCTGCCCGTCGGGGGAGAGGGCACCCGCGCGGTGCTCACCGGTCACCGCGGTCTGGCGGACGCCCGCATGTTCACCGACCTGAACCAGGTGGAGGTCGGTGACACCTTCGTCATCGAGGTGTTCGGGGAAGTACTCACCTATCGGGTGTTCGACACCAAGGTCGTCGAGCCCGACGAGACCGAGGCGCTGCGCGCCGAGCAGGGGCGCGACCTGGTCACCCTGGTCACCTGCACACCACTGGGCATCAACACCCACCGCATCCTGGTCACCGGGGAGCGCGTCTACCCCACCCCGCAGGAGGACCTGGACGCCGCCGGCGATCCCCCCACGGTGCCCTCGTTCCCCTGGTGGGCGGTGGGTCTGGCGGCAGGCTTCGTCCTGGTGGGTCTGTACGTGTGGCGCTCCGGCTACCCGCCTCGCAAGCGCGGCACGCGCACCCGCACCGCCACGCCGGCCGCGACGCCGGACTCCGACTCCACCCAGCCGCAGGTCGTATCATCCGGGCCCAATGACGTCTCGCAACAATTCCCTGACGCAACCTCCTGACCCCGGGCGGCGCGCACAGCGGCGCTCGCGCCTGCTGGCGGGCGTGCTCGCCGTCGTCTGTATGGTCGGCGTGGCGCTCACCTGGTGGCTGCTGGTGGTGCACCTGACCGGGCAGGCCATGGAGCAGGCGGCTCTGGACGGCTCCCGCATCGGCGCCCACATCGTGTCCGACCACGCCCGCAACCTGCTGCACGTGGTGTCCCTGCCGGCCGCAATCGGCCTGGTGCTCGTGGTGCTGGTCGGTGCCCGGTGGCGCGGCAGCCGCCGGCGGGCACTGTGGGCTGCGGGCGCCGTCGTCGCCATCAACATCTCCACCCAGGTGTTGAAGTACTTGATCCTGTGGCGCCCGGACTACGGGCTGTTCCGAAAATTCGGCGGCATGAACACCCTGCCCTCGGGGCATACCGCGGTGGCCGCATCCGCTGCCGTCGCCCTCATCCTGGTCACCGGCCCACGGTGGCGCGGGGCTGCGGCCTGGGCGGGAGCGGTGCTGGCCGCCGCCATGGGCTACTCCACTCTGGTGTGCCAGTGGCATCGTCCCGGTGACGTTATCGCCGCCCTGCTGCTGGCCACCTCCTGGGGCGCGGTGGCGATCGCCTGCGGCGCCTGGGCGGATGAGACGGGGCCCGCCGACTCCGAGCCCGCCGGCCCAGCGCCTGCGACGCCGCCAACGCCCGCCGAGGCGGAGGGCGGCGCCGCAGCGGGTGAGCTGCCGCCGGCGCGCTTGTCGTCCGCCGCCGTGCTGGGCGGGCTCGGGATCCTTGCGGGTGCAGCGGCCCTGATGCTGGAGGTGCTCACCTGGCGGGGCGTCGTCGACGCCGGTGGAGCCGGTGCGGTCGCCGCCGCGCAGCTCAGCCGCACCGCCGTCTTCATCGCCTATGCGGCGGGTGCCGTCGGCACGGTTGCGGTGGCCGGCATGGGCATGGCGGCGCTGGCCCTGCTCACGCCGCGCGGCGTCGACCAGGCGGGGCCAGCTGCCCGCGCGTAAGCCGGCGATGCCGGCAATGCGGCGCGAGCTCTAGCCGGGTGGCACACTGGGGGCATGGCTCTACCCCAGAAGCTGCTCAGCAAGGACGAGATCGTCGTGCGCCATATGCGCACCCACCCCAAGATCCTGCTGTGGCGCTCCCTCGTGGTGATCGCGCTACTGGCCGTAGGCGTGGTCGCCTCCATTCTGTTGCCGGATGCCAACTGGCGCACCGGTGCCGTCATCGCCGTGTGGGTGTTGGTCGTCATTGCGGCCATGCCGGCCTTCGTGGTGCCCTGGCTGCGCTGGATGACCACGACGTACACGGTCACCTCCAAGCGTGTGATCACCCGCTCCGGCATTATCAACAAGACCGGCCACGACCTGCCGCTGTCACGCATCTCCGACGTCCAGCAGGAGCGGACCATCACCGACCGCATGTTCGGCTGCGGCAGCCTCTCCCTGCAGACCAGCGCGGATGAGCCCCTGGTGCTGGTCGATGTGCCCGACGTGGAGATGGTGCAGGTGGAGATCTCCAACCTGCTCTTCCACGACGTCGAGGGCGCCGTCAACGCCGACCCCGACGACTGAGCGGTCGCCGACCTTTCGATGCGCGGCGCCGACGGGGCGGCTGGGACGTGTCTTGTATACGAGTTTCCCGCAAGGACACGAGTTTTGGAGGTTTGCGGGTGCGGGGCACGTGCAAAGCTCTAAAACTCGTGTTCGTGACGCGAACGCGTGTTCGTGGCTAATCGTCGCCTGTTATGTCTCAGGACATCGGTGACAGTTCTGTGTCAGGACATCGGTGACAGTTCGTGGGTTGTTGGGGGTG
>NZ_QMIN01000078.1:22387-35949 GCF_003287795.1 Actinomyces sp. Z5 | reverse complement strand
TGGTCGCAAGGATGCGGTCACCGCCCCGCGCGGGGCGTCATCAGGCCACCGGACGATCGCCAGACGCACACGCGTATCAACACGACGGTTCGTTGAGCTCATGCCCCAATCCGACCCGAAGTGTCACCACCAAACACCCCCGAACTGTCACCGATGTCCTGAGGCAGAACTGTCACCGATGTCCTGAGACATAACAGTGCGGTTCACGACCACCCCGGGGTCGTAAACCGCACCCCAAGGTCGGAAACCAGCGCCGACCAGCGCTGACCGGTGCTTGGCGCTTGAGCTTGAGGGTGCGGCCGCATGGAACCACGATGCGGCAGGCCTCGCTCGGGCGCGGGAGGGCAGCCTGAGGATGGGCGGTGCTTGTGCTCGTGGTGCGAGGCCTCCCTCGGGCGCGGGAGGGCAGCGCCGCTGACCGCCCACCTCCTCACGTCCAAAGACAAGCCATCCTCGGGCGCAGGAAGGTAGCGCTAGAGCGCGGGAGAGGCCGTCCTCGGACCGGCCAGAACACACCACCAGCCACACCCCCAAACACGAAGAGCCCGTTAAGGACACGGAATTCATGTCGGTGCCCCGCGATACCGTGGACACATGTACGAAGGCAACGGTGCTGAGCGGCGATCCGGCGGGGCGTCCCCGACGGATCGGGCGGGGCTGCCCGGCGTCGGGAGGGGATCGACGGCGACCGTTGCCTGGGCCGCTACATGCGGGGAGGCAGCGGCCGGGCCCGGGGCCGAGCAGGATTCCACGGCCGTGCTCGAAGTCGTGCGGGAGCCCACGGCGCTGATCGAGCACCTGGCGGAAGTACCTGCAGGCGCAGGTCTGGCGAGCCTGGTTGAGGGTCTGTTGGCCGGCATACTGGTACCCGCCAACCCCAACGGTGAGGCGGCCGGCTCCGCCGGGGAGAACGCAGCAAACGCAAGCGCGGTGGCTACTGCAAGCATCGCGGACGCTGCGAACACCACGGACGCTGCGAACACCACGGACACTGCAAGCATCGCGGACGCTGCGAACACCGCGGACGCTGCAAACACCGCGGACGCCGTGGGCATCGCCGAGCTGGCAGAAATACTGGGGACTCCCGACACCGGCGCACTGTTCAACACCATCACGAGCCCGGCCGACCGCGCCCTGGCGCAGGCCTCCGCACAGCAGGGCGTGGACTGGGGCGAGGGCACCGGCATCGACCGCCTGGCCGCGCTGGGCGGGCAAGTGCTCAGCGAACTGGTGGCGGCGTGCCACCGGCTGGTCTCCTGGGCGTCGTGGTGCGAAAGCGCGGCGGCTGCGTGCCTTGCCCGCACACCGGAAATGAACCGCGGCGCAACTCCCTGGGGTCCGGACGGGCGACTCGAATGCCTGGTGACGGAGGAGGAGCGACGTTTCACCACCAGCGGGGAGATCGCCTGCCGACTCGGCACCACCCGCCAGAGCGCCTGTCAGATGTTGGATCGGGGCGAGGCTCTGCTACAACCCGAGTTCGCGGCCACCGAGACCCTGCACCGGGGCGGCCTGCTGGATGCGAGCAAAACCGCCCTGATTGTTCGCCGCCTGGAGGGTGCCGACGCGAGGGTGGCCAGGGCCGTACAGGAGCAGGTCCTGCCTCGCGCATCCCGCAGGACGACGTCGCAGCTGGCCAAGGACATCGACCGCGCCCTGGCCGCTTTAGACCCCGACGGCGCCGGCAGCCGCCGTAAGCGCAACCTGGCGCGCAGGCACGTTACGCGGCCCCGCCAGGCGGGCGAGGGCGTTCATGAAATGCGGCTCCTGCTGCCGAGCCTGGACGCGTTCCTATTGGATGCGACCCTGGACGCCATAGCCGCCTCCGCCCGGGCTGCCGGGGATGAGCGTTCCCCGGCGCAGCTACGGGCAGACGCCATCACCGGCATGACGCTGCGCACCCTGCAAGCCAGCCAGTACGCCGCCTGTCGGCCGTCTTTCACCGCACCTGCAAACGTCGACCACGCCGCCCCAGCAACTGTACCGACCAGCGTCGACGCCGGTGCCCTGCCGCCTGCACCGGCCAGCTCACAGCTGCTGCCCGACGGGGTCCCGTTGGAGGGGTTGCTGGCCGGGTTGAGCAGCCTGGTTGAGCCCTCGCTCCCCTGGTGGACGCCCTCCGGGGTAGAGGCGGTCTTCCCTCCGCCGGGGATCACCATCAATGTCGACGTCGCCGTCCCCTTGGAGCACCTGCTCCCCGACGGCGCCGGCGCCATCGGGGATGACCCGCAGACCGGATACGGCCCGCCCATCGGGGATGACCCGCCAACCGGGTACGGCCCTCCCACCGCCGGCGATACGCCGGGGCGGCCCACGGACGCCGTAGTCGGGCGATCCTTCGCATCCGACGGGCGAAGTGTGCCCGAAACGCCCCCGGCCGACGGGAGCAGTGCGCCCGCCGCAGGTCACTCAGACTCACCTGCGCGAGGCAGGAGCAGTGCGCCCGCCGCAGGTCACTCAGACTCACCTGCGCGAGGCGGGAGCAGTGCGCACACCGCGGTTTTGGACGGTCAGCGCCCCCTCCCCTACACCGGGACAGCCGCGGGCGCGGCTCCTGCGGCCGAGGTCACCATTGGGGTCGGCACGGCGCCGGTGCCCGCCGCCACCGCCCGCGCCCTCGCAGCCGGCGGGGTCTGGCGCAGGCTGGTCACCGACTCGGTCTCGGGGACGGTAGTCGACGTGGGCCGCACCCACTACCGGCCCCCCGGTCGCCCTGCGCGAACTCGTACAGGCCAGGGACGGCTCCTGCACGTTCCCGGGCTGCACCATCCCCGCCACCCGTTGCGACACGGACCACATTCAACCCTGGGCCGAGGGCGGGGCGACCAGCCTGAGTAATCTCACCAGCCTGTGCCAGGCCCACCACCGGCTCAAGCACACGCCCGGGTGGAGCCTCAGCCGCACCGACTCCGGTGATCTGACCTGGTGTACTCCCACCGGCGCTCGCTACCGGCGCAGCCTGGACGGGAGCATCACCCTTCTGGCCCACAGGATCGGGCCTCGCCAACTGCTTGTCCCCGCCCAGAAGGTCCCCGCGCGCCTCACCGAGGCCGTCGACGACGCCGTCCTGAGTCGTCTCCAGCACGGCCTTGAGCTCAGTGCTCGAGACGCCGCTCGTGCGGGCGGGCGCCCCCGAGTCGCCAGCCGCGGTCCCCGCCCCGGCCAGCCCGTCGGCGCTTTCGAGACCACTCCCTACTCGGAGGCCCTGCACGACCTCGGCCTGGCCCCACTGCTAGACGAGATTCCGCCCTTCTGACATTCCGCCCTTTTGACCGCCTAGTCAGGCCCCGAGCTCCTCGGCTACCAGCGCCATCTCCTGGTCCGCACGACGCCGCAACTCCCGGTGTCGGGTCCAGGAGGCGAGGGAGGCCTCGGCGACCGCGTCGACCAGCAGCACCACACCCGTGGCCAGCAGGCCGCGGTGTGCCACCCCGGTGCGGTCGCGGCGGTGCACCGCCGTCCCGATCAGCGCCCCGCCGATGCCGGCCTCCAGGGCAACGCCGGCCCGCATGAGCCAGGGCCGCTCGGTGACGACGCGAATGTAGGTCTGCCAGAAGGCCGAACCGGGTGCCTCCGGGTCCTGCAGCATGAGCCCGACCGAACGCCCCACGGCGTTGGACAGGCCGCGCGGCTCGTGCACCACGGCGCCGGGCGCCTCCGCGGGCGCCAGCCGACCGGTCAGCACCGACGCCACCCAGTCGGGCAGGCCGAGCGCATCGATCAGGGCCACCAGGCCGTCGATACCGGGGGTGGAGAAGGCCTCCGCCACCGCCTCCGCATCCGCCCCGGGCACGGCCGCGGCCACGAGCGAGACGTCGGTGGAGTCGGTGAGCATTTCATCCACCAGGGCGCGCAGGGCCGGCCCCGGCTCGGCCACGCCGCCCCACACGTACTGCGAGGTCATGCCCCAGGAGAAGACGGCGTCGTCCTCACTCTCGCCGGTGGTGACGGCGCGTACCGCGATGTCGCGGGCGTCCACGGTCAACACCAGGGCCGGCAGAGACTCCTTGTCCCAGCCGAAGGAACCCAGCTGGTTGCCCTCACCGGAGTACATGACGATGCGCCGGTCGAGCGCGGGCAAGGAGGTGACGGCCAGCGGACGCTCCAGCAGGGTGGCCTGCAACGGCACCATGTAGGCACTGAGCGGAGAGACGACCACGGTGCGGGAACCCTCCGGCGTCTCCGAGGCCACGGTCGGCAGGGCGACATCGGCGGGCAGGGCGTTGAAGGAGGCCGGGCCGATGGTGACATCCCCGGAGAACTCGCGCGCAAGGGACTCAACCAGCTCGCTGATGCGAGTTCCGGCCATCACGCCGCCACGCGACGGCGGGGTGACGGCCACGCGCCCGTCGGCGTCGGCCAGCAGTGTGAGGGAGAGCAGGTGGGGGGTCGCCGGGTACCACTCGAGGCGGGCGACTACCCGCTCCGCCTCGAGGCGCGCGGCAACCGCGTCCGGCTGGGTTCCGGGCACGACGAGTACGCCCTCGGTGCGGTTCCAGCGCTGTGCGGGGTCTTGAGCCATGAAGGCCTCCTAGTCGGATGGTGACGACCGTTGTCCGGCCCGTCCACGCGACGGGCGGGGACACCACCATTGTGTCAGCATAGAGCCTCCCGGTCAGCCCGGGGAGCCCCGACCGGGGTCGCCGGGTTGCCTGGCCGGGGGAAGCCGGACCACCCGGCCGGGTCGTCAGGCGGCAGGAAAGCCTCGGCGGTTACTTGCCGGCCCCGGCCCGACGGCGCAGCCGGTCGACCTCGTACAGGGCGATGCCGGTGGCCACCGCGGCATTGAGCGACTCCACCGTCCCGGCGATCGGGATGGAGATCAGCAGGTCGCAGGTCTCGCGCACGAGCCGCGACAGTCCGCTGCCCTCCGCGCCGGTAACCACCACCAGCGGGGAGTCGGCCAGATTCAACTCCTCCACCGGCGTATCCGCCCGCCCGTCCAGGCCGACGACGAAGCAGCCCTCCCGCTTGAGCGCCTCGAGGGCGCGCACCAGGTTCGTCTCCCGGGCGACCGGCACCCGCGCGGCGGCGCCAGCGGACACCTTCCAGGCGGCGGCGTTCACGCCCGCGGAGCGGCGCTCGGGCACGATCACGCCGTCGACGCCGAAGGCCCCGGCCGAGCGCAGCACCGCCCCCAGGTTGTGGGGGTCGGTGACCTGGTCGAGCGCCACCAGCAGGGGGGTGTGTCCGGCGGCGCGGGCACGTTCCAGCAGGTCGCGGGCGAGCACGTACTCGTAGGCGGGCACCTCAATGGCGACCCCCTGGTGGGCGGCGCCCTCGGTGAGGGCCTCCAGGTCGAACTTGGTGGCCTCCACCACCGGTGCCCCGACCAGGGCGGCCCGCCGCACGACGGCGCCCAGGCGGTCATCGGATTGGGCGGAGGCCGCCATGAACACCCGGGTGATGGGCACGCGTGCGCGGGCCGCCTCCGCCACCGCGTTGCGGCCGCAGACGATCTCGTGGTCCCGCGGCACGTTGAAGCGCTGCCGGGCGGCCTCCAACTGCCCGGAGCGGGTCGGCTGAGCGGCGCGGGCCTCGGCCCGGGCCTTGGCGCGCGCCTTCGGGTGGCCGACGCGGTCCTCGGCCTTGGGGGTGGGTCCGCGCCCCTCCAGGCCGCGGCGGCGCACACCGCCGGAGCCCTTGAGCGGGCCCGTCTTCTTGCCCTGCTTGCGTATGGCGCCGTGGCGCCGATCATTTCCCGGCATCGCGGGCCTCCTGTTCTGCGGTTGGCGGCCAGTGGCCGCGGTGACGTTGGTGTTGCGCCGGGGTCGACGCGGCGGGTCAGGCCAGGTGCCAGCGGGCCCCGGTGGCACTGTCCTCGACGACGACGCCGGCCGCGGACAGCTCGTCGCGCAGCGTGTCCGCCCGCGCCCAGTCCTTGGCGGCGCGGGCCTGCGCCCGCTGCTCCAGCAGCCCGGTGACCAGCTGGTTCAGGGCACGCATGGCGGCGTCGTCCGTGCTGCCGCCCGCGCCGAGCACGCGATCGCGCCAGGGCTCGGCGAGCGGGTCGAGGCCGAGCACGTCCAACTGGGCGCGCAGGTCCAGGGCCGCCTGGGCGACGGCGTCGAGGTCGGGGTTGGGCGCGGCCAGGGCCGTGTTGAGAGCCTTGAGACTGGCGTGGACGACGGCCATGGCGCCGGCGAGGTTGAGGTCGTCGTCCATGGCTGCGGCGTACTGCGCGGGCAGGTCCCGGGCGCGCACGGCCGCGGCGGGGGCGTCGACCGGGTTCGGGCCGCCGTCGGCGGGCGCGGTGATCTCCAGGGCGCGCATGATCGCCCCGGACAGCCGCTCCCATAGGGAGGCGGCGTCGGCGAGAGTCTCCTCGGAGAACTCCACCGTGGAGCGGTGGTGGACGGTGCCCAGCGCCAGGCGCAGCACCGCCGGGTCGTAGCGGTTGAGCAGTTCGGAGACCACCAGCGAGTTGCCCAGGGACTTGCTCATCTTCTCGCCCTTGATGGTGACCCAGGCGTTGTGCACCCAGTGGCGGGCGAAGCCCCAGCCGGCCCCGTGGGACTGGGCCTGCTCATTCTCGTGGTGCGGGAAGCGCAGGTCGATGCCGCCGCCGTGGATGTCGAAGGACTCCCCCAGGTAGCGGCGGGACATGGCCGAGCACTCCAGGTGCCAGCCGGGCCGACCCCTGCCCCAGGGGGCGTCCCAGGCGGCGTCCGCGGGCTCGGTGGGCTTGGCGGCCTTCCACAGGGCGAAGTCGCGCGGGTCGCGCTTGTCCGCCTCCACCTCCGCGTCGATCTGGGAATCCTCCTCGGTGGTGGCCAGGTCGTCGACGCTCTGGTTGGTCAACGACCCGTAGTCGGGCAGGGAGCGCACATCGAAGTAGACATTGCCGGGCTGCCCGGTGTAGGCGTGTCCGGCGTCGAGCAGCCGCTGCACCAGGTCGATCATCTCGGGGATGTGGCCGGTGGCGCGCGGCTCGTAGGTGGGGGGCTGCACGCCGAGGGCCCGGTAGGCGGCGTCGAACTCGCGCTCGTGACGCTGCGCCCACGCCCACCAGGGCACGGGCGGGTCGGCGGCCGCGGACTTGGCGAGGATCTTGTCGTCGATATCCGTCACGTTGCGGATCAGCACGACGTTCTGCCCGCAGTGGGTCAACCAGCGGCGCAGCACGTCGAAGGCGATGGCGCTGCGCATGTGGCCGATGTGCGGGGAGCCCTGAACCGTGGCACCACACAGGTAGATCGCCACCGTACCGGGCGTGACGGTGGGCGCCAGGGGCACGACGCCCTGAGCGGCCGTGTCATACAGGCGCAGGTTCAGCGCGGGACGCGCTTCATTGGATGAGGTGCTCACGGCCGCAGCCTAGCGGGTGCGGCGAGTCCGGCTACACCTGCGGCACCGGCCAGACCAGGGCGGTGGCGATGGCCGCCAGGCCCTCCTCACGCCCGAGGAAGCCAAGGTGGTCGGTGGTCGTGGCCGAGAAGGCGACCGGGGCGCCGACGGCGTCACTCAAGGCGGTTGTGGCCTCCCGCATGCGCCCGGCGACACGCGGGCGGGCGCCGACCAGTTGCACGGCGACGTTACCGATTTCGAAGCCGGCCGCGCGCACCCGCCCCGCGGTCTCCGCCAATAACGCCGAACCGGAGGCGTTCTCCCATTGCGGAGCGTCTGTGCCGAAGTTACTGCCCAGGTCCCCCAGGCCGGCGGCGGACAGCAGGGCGTCGCAGCAGGCGTGGGCGACGACGTCGCCGTCGGAATGCCCCTCCAGTCCGACCTCGTCGGGCCAGTCCAGGCAGGCCAACCGCAGCGGAGTGTCGGAGTCGGCGGCGAAGGCGTGCACGTCGGTGCCGATGCCGGTGCGCGGCGTCCACTGGGCGATCTGCGCGCGGTAGGCGGCGGCGTCGGCCTCGGTGAACGTGGCGGTGCCGGCCGAGTGGCGGGGCGTGCGTCGCGCAGGGGTATCACTGTCGGGTTGATCGGTCATGCCCCACAGTCTGCCGTATATCTACTCGTGACCCGTGTATCCGTTTGTTGCCCCGCGCGTCGCCGGGAGCACCGGCCGCCTTGACGCGGTGGCAGGATCCGGCCGGACAATGCGCCCCGTGGCTCCCGCACGCACGTCCAGCAGCACTACCCCGGCCGCACCGGCCGGGTCGACGCCGCTGTGCGCGCTGCACGAGGACGGCACCTGTCACTCCTGCCCGCACATGTCGACGCCGCTGCCCGTGCAGCTGGCCCGCAAGCAGGCCCGGACCGTCGCACTGCTGGCCGACGGCGCGAACCCCGTCCCGGCCGCGGCCTGGGAGCGGCCGGCGGCGAGCGCGCCGAAGCGCTTTCGCAACAAGGCCAAGATGGTGGTCTCGGGGACGGCGGCCAAGCCGCTGCTGGGCATTCTCGGGCCGGGCGGGCACGGCGTCGATCTGCGCACCTGTCCCCTGCACGTGCCCGAGATCGAGGCGGCGCTACCGGTACTCGCACGCGCGATCACGACGCTCGGGCTGACGCCCTACGACGTGTCCGCGCGGCGTGGCGAGCTCAAGCACCTGCTGGTAACGGCCTCCCCGGACGGGGACCTGATGGTGCGCTTCGTGTTGCGCAGCCGCCGATACGTCGACGACCTGCGCGCCGCCCTGCCCGGCCTGCGGCGGGCGCTGCCGACGCTGGCGGTGCTCAGCGCCAACATTCAGCCGGTGCACCAGGCGATTATCGAGGGGCCCGAGGAGATCCTGCTCACCGAGGACGACCGTCTGCTCATGCGGCTGCACCTGCCGGTGTCGGACGCGCCAGAGGATGGCACGGCGGGTGCGGGCCCGACGGAGCTGCCGTTGTACCTACCCACGCGTTCCTTCTTCCAAACCAACACCGGCATCGCGCAGGCGCTTTACGCCACGGCGCGGCGGTGGGCGGATGATGCGCTCACGGTTCCCGGTGCGGCGCCCACGGCTCCCGCCGCGACGCCCACCGCCCCGCGGGCCCCGCGGCGGGTGTGGGACCTGTTCTGCGGCGTCGGCGGCTTCGCCCTGGCCCTGGCCGGACCGGATCGGCGCGTGCTGGGAGTGGAGGTGTCGGCGGCGGCGATCGACGGCGCCCGGGCCGCCGCCCGACTCATGAGGCTGCCCGACGATCGGGTCCGGTTCGAGGCGGGCGACGCCTCCGTTCTCGACCCGGGAGCCGGGCCGGTGCCGGACCTGCTGGTGGTCAACCCGCCGCGGCGCGGCATCGGGGCGGAACTGGCCGAGCGCATCGAGGCCGCGGGGGTGGAGCGGGTGCTGTACTCCTCCTGCAACCCCGCGAGCCTGGCGAAGGACCTGGCGCGGATGCCCTCGCTGCGGCCGCGGCGGGCGCGCCTGTTCGACATGTTCCCCCACACCGACCACGCCGAGGTCCTCGTAGACCTCCGCCGACGTCGGTAGACGTTACGTGCCAAGACCGGTTGTTAGGGCGGGTCTGGGCACGACGGCCCATGGATCGGTGTCGCCTTGTCACGTAGCCTCGTGACATGGCGAGCAACGACGCTGCACCCGGTCCCTTTCCATCCGCCCCCTCAGCATCGACCACCCCCTCGGCCCCTGCGCCCCCGGGCCGCCCTGCGCCCGGCCGCGGGACTCGCGGCCTGTCCCGCCGCCGGGCGCTGGCGCTCCCGCCCGCCATCGCCGCGCTGGTGGCCCTGGGCGGGTGCGGAGTATTCGGAGGCTCCGCGCGGGCACAGGCCTACGACACCGACGCCGTCCACCGCGAGATCCCGCTGGAGGACGCTCCCGGCGCGCCGGATGCCGCGGCCGCCTGCGCCGCTCTGAGTGAGTCACTGCTGCGCTTCCGCCTGGGCGAGGAGCCCGCGGCTAACGCCTTGACCTGCCCGGTCGGAACGGCCCTGACCATAGCCCTGCTGTACGCGGGCTCCGACGCCCCCGCCGACGGCGTGGACTCACTGCTCGGCGTATCGGCCGCCAAGGCCGCCGACGCCGATTCGGGCACCACCCGCGACCTGACCTGGTCGGCGCTGCAGAACGCCCTGCTGGCCTACGACCCCAGCGATGAGGAACTGAACGACTTCGACCCCGAGCAGATCCCGGAGGCCCCGCTGCTGCACATCGCCAACCGGGTGCTGCTGGTCGGCGATGACCCGGCAGTGGAGCAGTCCTACCTGGATGCCGCCCGCGAGTGGTATGCCGCCACCACCGAGCACGCGGACCGCGACGACGCCAAGGCCGCCCTGGACGCCTGGGCCGAGCGCCACACCGGCGGGCTGATCAAGTCCTCGGGCATTGAGATCACCAAGGACACGCGGCTGGTGCTGCAAAACGCCCTGCTGTTCGCCGCCCGGTGGAGCACTACCTTCGACGCGAACCACACTTACGACCAGGACTTCACCCTGGCCGACGGCTCCACGGTCACCGCCCAGCTCATGCACGAAGACTTCTTCCGGCCCTGCGTGCAGGGCGAGGGCTGGCAGGCCGTGCGCCTGCCCTACTGGGACGGGGACGACGACGCCCAACTCGTCATGGACGTGATCCTCCCCGACGCCGGCGTCGCTCCGACGGATCTGCCCGAAGGCGCCTGGGAGCAGGCCTCGGCGGCGCTGGACGCCGTCACGGAGGACCGGAGGAGCGAGGTCGTGCTGGCCCTGCCAACCCTCGACCTGAAACCCGGGCCCGTGGACCTGCTCGCCTTTCTGGACGCCCAGGGCACCACGCTGGACTCCCTGGAGCACATCGGCGAGGAGCTGGTCGTCGACCAGGCGGTCCAGCAGGTCCGCCTCATGGTCAAGGAGGAGGGCACGGTGGCCGGGGCGCTCACGGAGCTCTCCGGAGCGGACGGCGCGGCGGCACCCCCGGAGGCGCCGGTGCAGTTCATCGTGGACCACCCCTTCGCACTGCGCATCGTCGACCAGTTGACCGGCCTGGTGCTGATCGAGGGCGTCATCATGGACCCGACCGCGGCCGCCGAGTAATTCCGGCCACGCCGCGGCCCCGCCTCCCGAAGGCCGGCCGAACGGCTACGCTCATACCCGGCAGCCCTTCCCACGACTGTAAGGAGTACCCGTGAGCGTCGACGTCATCACCCAGTCCACCCCCGAGCTCGTCGAGGCGATGGAGCGCCTCATCCCCCAGCTCTCCCGCAGCGCCCCGGCTCTGACCGCCGCGCAGTGCGAGGCCCTGGTCGCCCAGCCGGGCGTGTACCTGTTCGCCTTCCGCCCCGACGCGCCGCTCGCCGACGGCACCACCCCCATCCTGGGCATGCTGACCCTGGCGACCTTCACCATCCCCACCGGACTGCGCGCCTGGGTGGAGGACGTCGTCGTCGACGGCGACGCCCGCGGCCACGGTGCCGGCCAGGCACTGGTCGAGGCCGCCGTCGAGTACGCGCAGTCGCTGGGCGCCCGCACCGTCGACCTCACCTCGCGCCCCTCCCGGGAGGCGGCCAACCGCCTGTACCGCCGGGCCGGCTTCAAGCTGCGCGAGACGAACGTTTACCGCTTCTCCGGCGAGTGATCCCGCGGCCGGTCCGGGGCGCGGCGTCGTGCATGCCCCGGCCCACGCTCAGGGCTCGGCCCACAGCAGCAGGTGCGGCGTGACGGCCTTCAGGTCCGGGACGACGACGAGCCCCGGATCGGCCGGGAAGTGCTTGTGCCCGCCGATCTGGATCACCCGCAGGTCGTTGGAACGGGCGGAGGCCGCCCCGGTGGCGGAGTCCTCGACGACGACGCACTGGTCCTCGCTCAGTCCCAGCAGGCGCATTCCGGCGGCGTAGGGGGCCCGATCGGGCTTGCCCGGCAGGCCGTCGTCGCCGGTTATCAGGCCGGCGAAGACGTCGCCGAGCGCGTGCGCAACCGCCTCGACGATCGGGCGCGGGGACTGGGTGACGATCACCTGCGCCAGCCCGACCTCCAGCAGGGTCTGCGTGATCTCCCGCGCCCCCGGCACCAGCGGCGGGTTGGCCTTGACGGCGGCCTCGACGTCGGCGGCCATGCCGGTGAAGATCGCCTCGGCCGCCGGGTCGTCGGGGCCGGGGGCCGCCCCGGTGGCGGCGATGAGTTCGTGGGTGCGGCGGATGGAGGCGCCTTCCAGGGCGGTGACCTGTGCTGCGGTGACGGTGCCGCCGGCGGCCTCGCAGCGACGGCGGAAGGACTCATCCCAAAAGGGTTGGGAGTTGATGAGCGTGCCGTCCATGTCCCACAGGACGCCGCGCACATAGCGGCCGGAGTCACTCATCGCTTGCTCCCGGAGTTGCGCCCGCCGTTGCCCGACCGGCCGCGGCCCTTGTTGCCCTTGGCGCGTCGGCGTTCGGCCCGCTCCGCACGCCGAGCAAGCTTCTCCTTCTCGCCCTGCGCCCACTCGACGCGCCCGGTCAGCCAGTCGCGGGTTTCGCGGGTGAGCATCTTGTTGTCCTCCAGCAGGCCGCCTGCGCGCAGCTCGGTGAAGTCCAGGTACTCGGAATTGCGGGTGCGCGCGTACTGTCGCTCGGCCTCGTGCAGGTCCGCGGCATCCCGTGCGACCTGCCGCTCGATCATCTGCCGCCCCAGCAGCAGGAAGATCGCCAGCACCAGGGCCACGATGCTGCCGTAGCCCTTCGTGGGCGCATACAGCAGGGCCGCCAGGACGGACAGCCCGACGGCGGGCCCCATCATGCCGTAGGTGTACCCCTCGGAGCGTCCGTCGTGGCCGCGGGCCCAGGCACGGAGCTTGGCGCGCCCGTCCGGGTCGCCACCATTGAACCAGTCGCGCACCCGCCCGCCGATGCTGCTCATCGTTCTGCCTCCTCAAGTAGCCCGTCGATCAGTTCGGCCATGGATCCCACCGACCGCTCGCAGGCGGCGACGACGTCGGGCGGGGACCAGGGCAGGCAGATGGCGTGGTCGGCGACGACGTGCATGGGGATGTCGTTCCAGGAGTCGCCCACGCTCCAGGTCTCGATCCGCTCCCCCGGCAGGGGACCGTCGGTGCCGGTGAGCACGTCCACCAGGTCACTCAATCCGGCGCCCTTGGTGGCCCCGGCGGGAATGACGTCGAGGAACTCCTGGTTGCGCACCACCTCGATCTGATCCGGCCAGCGGGCGGTGAGGTCGGTGGCGATGCGCTCGCGCACGTCGTCGTCGCGCACCCGCATGGGCACCCCGATGAAGCGGTGGCAGGGCATCTCCTCCAGGGTCATGGGCAGGAAGATCTCCAGGATTGGGGAGGTCTCGTGGTAGGTGTCGGACAGGATGTGGTCCGCCTCCATGGTGGTGGCGAAGACGGTGAGCCCGTCGATGCCCTGCAGAAAGTCGGCGATCTCGTGCGCGACGCCGTCGGGCAGGTAGCGGGCGGAGAGGACCCGGTAGTCGCCGTCGATCAGGACGGCGCCGGTGAAGGTGACGGCGTAGTCGAAACTCATGCCGGCGGCCGTGAGGGTGTTGCGCGTGGCGAAGACGGACTTGCCGGTGTCGACGACGAGCAAGTTGCCGGCGTCCCGCCAGCGCTGCATGGCTTCCAGGTCGGCGGAGCTGACGCGCCGGTCGAACAGGACCGTGCCGTCCAGGTCGGTGGCGATGAGTTGACGCACTGCTTCTCCTGCCAGGCCGAGTTATGTGCTGGGTAACAGATTACTGACTGGGCGCCGGGAGCACA
>NZ_QMIN01000078.1:12389-22122 GCF_003287795.1 Actinomyces sp. Z5 | reverse complement strand
AGGTCGGTCGAAGCCTCGCAACTTCGACCGACCTCGACGGTAACAACGACCGACCTCGGTGGTGGGGCTATAGGCCGAGCCAGCCGGTCCAGGCGCCGAGGATGCCGATGACGAACATGCCGAGAATGATCCACAGGGCGTTGATCTTCTTATTCAGCAGCCACATGCACAGGAAGGTCAGCCCCAGCGCGGCCACGCCCGGCAGCAGCTGGTCGAGAATATTCTGCAGGGTGGTCTCGGTGACGGTGCCGTCGTCCGCCTCCACCGAGGAGATCACCCCGGGGAAGTTGATCGTCGTCCATTTGGCCACCAGGGCACCCATGACGAACAGACCGGTGATGGCGGCGATCTGCGTGATGCGCTTGAGCTGGCCGCCGCCGACCTCACTGACCATGGCGGTGCCGCGCTCGTAGCCCCACTTCAGGCCGTACCAACGCACCAGGATGCGAATGACATTGATGCCCAGGAAGTAGATGAGCGGGCCGAGCCACGCACTGCTCGAGCCGGTCAGGGCCAGGGAGGCACCCAGAGCGCCAAGCACGGGCCGGATGGTCCCCCAGAAGATGGGGTCGCCGACGCCGGCGAGCGGGCCCATGAGGCCGACCTTGACGTTGGTGATGGTGTCATCACCGATTTCCTCGCCCTTGGCACGCTGCTCCTCCATGGCGGCGGTGACGCCGAAGACCACCGAGGAGATCCAGGGGTGGGTGTTGTAGAACTCCAGGTGGCGCTTGAGGGCGGCCGCCTGTTCGGTCTTGTTGGACGGGTAGAACCTCCGGATCGCCGGCATGAGGGTGATGCAGAAGCCCATGGCCTGCATGCGCTCGAAGTTGAAGGATCCGAGCAGGAATGTGGAGCGCCAGTACATGCTCCGCAGGTCGCGGTCGGTGAGCATGCGCCCGGTGTCGGGAGCGGCGTCGATTTCAGTGGACTCTGTGGACATGGTCGTGTTTCCTTCCCTGTTCCTTGCCGCGGTCAGTCGAGCTCGTCATCGAGTTCGTCGTCCAAGTCGTCGTCCAGGCCGCCGGAGCCGCCGCCCACTGCTGCGGGGGCGGGACGCGGCAGCTGAACCGACTCGTGGAAGTCGGGGTTGAGCTGGACGTAGATGAAGGCCAGGCAGACGCCCATGATGCCCAGGGCGACCAGGGTGATACCGGTGTCCAGGGTGGTCATGGACTGCGCCACGATGAAGCCGATGAAGAAGAAGGGCATGAGTTTGCGTGCCCGCATCATGTTGATGACCATGGCGTAACCGACGACGACGATGAAGCCACCGGCGATCTGCAGGCCCTCGGTGACGACCTCGGGAATCAACCCCAGGGCGCGCGCCACGGAGTCACCGGAGGCGACCACCGCGACCGCGGCGGTGGGAATCGCCACGCGCAGGCCCTGCAGGGACAGCGCGATGAAGTGCATGATCTGAATGCCCCGCATATTGCCGTCCTCCGCGAAGCGGTCGGCCTGGTGGGCGAAGAACACGTTGATGGTACGTACGAAGATGGTCAGGGCCTGGCCGGCGACGGCCAGCGGGACGGCGACGGCGATCGCCTCATCGTGGGTCTGTCCGCCGGCGATGGCGATGACGGTGGAGATGGTGGATGCCAGTGCGGCGTCGGGGGCCATGGCGGCGCCGACGTTCATCCAGCCGAGGCTGAGCAGCTCGAGGCTGCCGCCAACCATGATGCCGGTGGTCGGATCGCCCATGGCGAGCCCGGTCAGGGTGCAGGCGATGATGGGTCGATAGAACATGCGTTCGTCCAGAACGGAGTCGCAACCGGCGAGGAAGGCCACGAGGGTCACGAGGATGATCTGGACAGCACCGATGTCATGCATGAGAGTGCTTCCTGGTGGGGACGGATAGGGGAGGGGGTCAGTTGATGAAGCCCTTGGACTTCAGCGTTTCCATCAGGCCGGTGCGCCCGGAGGAGGGGACCTGCTGGATGTATTGGCTGATGCCGCGGGAGTCGATCTCCTGGAAGTTCTTGACGTCCTCGTCGGAGACGTAGACGGCCTGCGACAGGGCCTTGGTGCCCTGCTTGAAGGTCATGCCGCCGACGTTGACCTCATCGGCCTGGATGCCCAGGTCGAGCAGGCGCACGATGTCTGCCGGGGTCTCGACGACGATGACGGCCTTGAGGTTCTCGTACTTGGGGTTCTTGTACACGCGGGCGGCCTTGGCGACGGTCAGCACATGGACCTTGACCTTGCCGCCGCCGGTCTGGAGCATGAGCGTCTTGCGCAGCTCGTCGTTGGCGGCGCCGTCGGAGACGGCGAGGATGGCCTCGGCGCCCAGGGAGCCGGCCCAGTTGTTGGCGACCTGGCCGTGGACCAGGCGGGAATCGATGCGCAGGAGCTTGATGTCCATCAGAGCTCGTCTCCTTCGTCGTCGTCGGAATCGGTGGTGGTGGGTGGGGTGAAGATCTCGGAGAGGACCTTGACGCCGCCGGCGCCGGAGGTCTTGGCGACCTCGACCAGCTCGGTCAGGTCGCCGCCGGCCAGGCGGCGGCCGAGGACCTCGATGAGCATGGGCAGGTTCACCCCGGTGACGACGTCGGCGTCCTCACGGGCGGCGGCGAAGCGGGCGGCGGCGTTGTAGGGGCTGCCGCCGAGCAGATCCACGAGGATGAGGTACTGCCCCGAGGCGGAGGACTCGACGGCGTCGGCGTACTTCGCCAAGAGGTCGTCCGGTCCTTCGCCGGGGTCGAAGCTGATGGGGACGACGTCGTCCTGCGGGCCGGCGATCATGGCGGCGGAGTTGAGCAACCCCTCCGCCAAATGACCGTGGGCCGCGACGATCACTGCAACTGATGACTGCAACGGCGGGCTCCTGCCAGTGGCGCACCGTCGGGGAACGGTGCTGATCGAACAATGGGGTCATGACCACGTCGCCATGCCCCAGCACGGTCAGCGTATGCCAAATCGTTTGGACTGGCGACAGATTATGACGAAGCACACAGTAGCACGCGGGTGGTCTTAGATCTCGGGAACGTTGCGCTCAATTTCAGCGAGCCACGGCCCGGCGTCGGCGTCGGAGGGCATGCGCCAGTCGCCGCGTGGGGACAGCGTGCCGCCGCCGACCACCTTGGGGCCGTTGGGCAGCGTCGAGCGCTTGAACTGACTGGAGAAGAAGCGCCGGAAGAAGACCAGTTCCCACTTGCGGATGTCGGCGAGCGTGTAGGCGACCTTCTCCTCCTCGGGCAGGCCGGCCGGCCACTGCCCCACGCTCGGGTCGGCCCAGGCCTTCTCCGCCAGGAAGGCGATACGGGAGGGGCGCTCGCCACGCCGCAGCACGTGCCACAGTGTGAAGTCCTGCAGCGCGTAGGGGCCGATGCGCGCCTGAGTGGACTGGATGGGCTCGCCGTCGTCGGCCGGAACCAGCTCGGGGCTGATCTCGGTGCTCAGCACGGCCAACAACACCTCGCAGGCCTGCTCGGAGAAGAGCTTCTCGGCCACCACCCAGCGGATCAGGTGCTGAATCAGGGTCTTGGGTACGCCCGCATTGACGCCGTAGTGGGCCATCTGGTCGCCCACCCCGAAGGTGCACCAGCCCAGGGCCAGTTCGGACAGGTCGCCGGTGCCCAGCACGATGCCGCCGCGGGCGCCGGCGATGCGGAACAGGAAGTCGGTGCGCAGCCCGGCCTGCACGTTCTCGAAGGTGACGTCGTAGACCTCGCGGCCGCGCTCACCGCGCCCGTAGGGGTGGTCCATGGCGGTGAGCATCTGCTCGGCGACGGGCCGGATGTCCAGCTCCTCCACATGGCAGCCGAGCGCGGTGGCCAGGGCGAGGGCGTTGTGCTTGGTGGCGGCGGAGGTGGCGAAGCCGGGCATGGTGATGGCGTGGATGTCCGTGCGCGGGCGACCGAGGCGGTCCATGGCACGGGCGGCGACGATCAACGCGTGGGTGGAGTCCAGGCCACCGGAGACGCCGATGATGAGCTTGGGGTTGCCGATGGCGCGCAGCCGCTGCTCCAGGGCGGACACCTGAATGTTGTAGGCCTCGTAGCAGTCCTGGGCGAGGCGGTCGGGATCGTTGGGGACGAAGGGGAAGCGGGACACCTCCCGGCGCAGTCCGATGTCGGTGCGGGGCGCGGCCAGGGCGTCCCGCGGGATGCGTACGGTGCGGAAGGCGTCGGGATTGGTGGGGGCGGCGGTGCCGCGGGCGAAGGTGCGGCGGTTGTCGTCGAAGGTGCCCTGGCGCAGGCGCTCGGCGCGCAGGCCCTCGAGGTCGACGTCGACGACGGTGGCGCGGGGGGAGTCGGGGAAGCGCTCGGTCTTGCCCAGCAGGGTGCCGTTCTCGTAGATGAAGGTCTGCCCGTCCCAGGCCAGGTCGGTGGAGGACTCGCCCTGCCCGGCGGCCGCATATACGTAGGCGGCCAGATCGCGGGCGCTGGAGGCGCGGGCCATCAGTCGGCGCTGCTCGGCGCGGCCGACGGTGACCGGGGAGCCGGAGAGGTTGACCAGCACGGTGGCGCCGGCCAGGGCCGCGATGGAGGACGGCGGGACCGGCACCCACATGTCCTCGCAGATCTCCACGTGGAAGACCAGCCCGGGCACGTCCTCGACGGCGAAGAGCAGGTCCGGCCCGAGCGGCACGCTCACGCCGTCGGCGTCGGGGCCGACGCCGGGCAGGGGGACGGTGGCGGGCAGGTCGCCGGCTCCGGCGGCGAAGTGCCGGGACTCGTAGAACTCGCGGTAGGTGGGCAGGTACGACTTGGGGGCGACGCCGCGCACCGCCCCGCCCTGGATGACGACGGCGCAGTTGAGCAGCCGGTCGCCCACGCGCAGGGGGGCGCCGACGACGAGTGCCGGCAGCAGGTCGGCGCTGGCGACGCGGATGGTTTCGAGTGCGGCCAGCACGTTGGCGGCCAGCAGGTCGTCCAGGAGCAGGTCGTCGACGGAGTAGCCGGTCAGAGTCAGCTCGGGGAAGGCGGCCAGTACCACGCCGTCGGCGGCCAGGGCGCGGGCCTGCTCCACAACGGCGGTGGCATTGGCGGCGGGGTCGCCCATGCTCACCGGCAGGGTGACCGCGGCGACGCGCGCGAAGCCCTGGTCGTAGGCGGAGTGGAAGGCGATGTCGGTGCGCTCCGGGTTGCTCATGGGCCGATCCTGGCACAGCAAACCCGACAACGACTCTTGTCAAATCGTTTTCTTCACCGTAGTGTCTTCATGCGTCCCGGGAACACGCGGCCCCGGACGCCTTGACCCTTACCCCTGAATCGCATCGAAGGAGATGCACATGCACGTCGCTTCGCGATTACCACGCCCGCTCCGGCCCCTGGCCGTCACGGCGGCACTCGCCCTGGCCGCCGTCGGCGCTGCCGCGCCCCTGCCCGCAGCCCCGGCCGCCGCCGACCCCGCGGATACCACGGCCGCCGACCCCTGGCGGCCGCTGGCCCACTACTCGCCCCAGAACAACTGGATGAACGACCCCAACGGCCTGGTGTATGTGGACGGCGAGTACCACATGTTCTACCAGTACAACCCGGAGGGCAGCGAGTGGGGCAACATGTCCTGGGGGCACGCGGTCTCCACCGACCTGGTGCACTGGGAGGAGCTCGGCGTCGCCATCCCCTACACCGCGGACTACGGAGTGTTCTCCGGCTCGGCCGTCTACGACGTCAACAACACCTCCGGCCTGGGCACCGCCGACGCCCCACCCCTGGTGGCGGTGTGGACGCGCGCCGACAACCACAACGGCAACCAGTCCCAGTCCCTGGCCTACTCCACGAATAAGGGCCGCACCTGGACCACCTACAAGGGCGGCGACCCGGTGCTGGACATCGGCTCCACCGAATTCCGCGACCCCAAGGTCTTCTGGGATGAGGCCGCCGGCCACTGGACCATGGTGGTGGCCCTTTCCGCCGAGCACCAGGTGGCCTTCTACTCCTCCGACAACCTGATCGACTGGACGCGGCAGTCCACCTTCGGCCCCATGGGTGACACGAGCGCCGTATGGGAGTGTCCCGACCTGTTCCCCATGGCACTGGACGGCGACCCGAACAACGTCAAGTGGGTGCTGTCGCTGAGCGTGGCCGGCAGGGGCCGCTACTTCACCGGCGACTGGGACGGCACCACCTTCACCGCCGACGCGCTGCCCGTTTACACCGGCACCGAGGGCACCGTGGTGGAGGACTGGGAGTCCGGCGCCTACGGCGACTGGACCACCTCCGGCACCGCCTTCGGCGACGCCCCGGCCTCCGGTGACGTCACCGGTCACGAGGGCTCCTACTACGCGGACTCCTGGGGCACGGGGGACGCCGACACCGGCTCGCTGACCTCCGCCCCGTTCACCATTGAACAGGACTACCTGAACCTGCTCATCGGCGGCGGCAACCACCCCTATGACGCCGCCGCCACCGGCGACGACGGCGACGGCACCCTGCTGGCCGGCTTCGACGACGGCACCTGGGAGGGCTGGACCGTCACCGGGAACGCCTTCGGGGAGGCTCCGCTGACGGGTGCCGCACCCGGGCAGCAGGACCTGATCAACATGAGCAGTGCCGGCGTGCTGAACTCCTTCTACGACGCCGACACCGGTCAGGGCACCGACGCGTCCACCGGCACGGCCACCTCTCCGGAGTTCACCATCGACGCCGACTACCTGAACCTGCTCATCGGCGGCGGCAACCACCCGGAGGCGGATGGCGGCGGCGCCACCGTCGTCCAGCTGCTGGCCGACGGCAAGGTAGTGCGCACCGCCACCGGCCGCAACCTGGAGGAGCTCAACTGGCAGAGCTGGGACGTGAGCGACCTGCGCGGGACCACCGTCACGCTGCGCGTCGTCGACGAGAACACCTCCGGCTGGGGACACATCCTCCTCGACGAGGTGCGGTTGTCGGACCGCGCCGCCACCGCCATTCCCAACAACACCTCTGCCAACGTGGTGGTCGACGGCCAGGTGGTCGCCTCCGCGACCGGCCGCCAGTCGGGCGGCCTGGACTGGGCGAGCCTCGATCTGCGCCAGTGGCGGGGACGGGAGGCCCGGTTGGTGCTCGAGGACAACAACCAGACCTCCGAGTGGGGCCACTTCATGGTCGACACCATCGTCCAGTCGGATACGCCCGGGTTCAGCCAGGCGGAAGTGATGCCGTACCTGGACCATGGGCGCGACTACTACGCGGCCGTCACCTGGAACGGTGTACCCGACGGCGAGCGCTACACGGTGGCCTGGATGTCCAACTGGGACTACGTGAACGCGGTACCCACCACCTCCTGGCGCACCGCCATGACCACGCCCCGTCAGCTGGAGCTGCGCACGCTGAACGGCGAGCCGCGACTGACCGCCGCACCCGTGGCCGGGATCGAGTCGCTGTACACCGGTGACGCTGTGGTGCTGGACGGAACCGAGATCCCCGAGGGCACCAACACCCTCGATGATCCGGCCGCGGGCACGGCCCTCGACATCTCCCTCGCCCTGGACCCGGGCTCGGCCACCGACAGCGGGATCGTCGTGCATGCCGCCGACGGGCAGGGCACCGTCGTCGGCTATGACGCCGAGGCGGGCGAGGTCTACCTGGACCGCACCAACTCCGGCGCCACCGACTTCTCGGCGGCCTTCCCGAGCGTGGAGCGCGCGGAGGTCACTCCCGACGCGGATGGCCTGGTGCGGCTGCGGGTACTGGTGGACGCCTCGTCGGTTGAGGTGTTCGCCGCCGACGGCGCAACAACCATCACCGATGCGGTCTACCCGGAGGAGACGGCGACGGGAGTGTCCCTGTTCGCCGACGGGGGTGCGGCCACGGCGGTGCAGCTGCGCATCAACCAGTTGTCGGACTACCGCAACCCCTCCATCACCCCGCTGCCCTCGCCGTCGGCGAGCCCCTCGGCGGAGCCCACAACCGTGCCCTCGTCTGCGCCCTCGACGGCCCCGTCGACCGGACCGTCGAGGCCGGCCGCGACGCCGACCGCCGCAGCGACTGCGCCCAGCGGATCTAACGGACCGCTGGCACACACCGGTGCCACCACGCCGCTTCTCCTGGTCGTGGCGGCGGCGCTGGTCGTCGCAGGGGTCACCCTGAGGGCTTCGCGGCTCCGCCACTGATTCGCGAATCTGGGGCATCCCGCGTAACCGCAACCCATCCGTTACCAGACTCCCGCGGAATTCTGGGCTTTCCTGGATGGATTAACCACGCGGGACGGCCTATGATTACCCATGTCGGAACGCTCGCGGCATCGAGGAGGTTCAGGGACTCTGATGACGTGCCGGTGCGTTTGGGGTTGACGCGTTTCAGGGACCGCGCCCCCAAAGTCCGACCGGGGCCCCGCGCCAATGGCGCGGGGCCTCTTTTTGCCCTGACGTGGTCATCGGCGCGAACGTGGTGCTGTAGACCGGCGTGTCGCGGGGAGGCCTGGCCTTTGTGTGGGTGGTGGTGTCCGGCGTCGGGGGCCGGGGTGGCTTTGCACGACCCTGGGCGACACTGCACGACCCTGGTGCACATTCCACGACCCCGGGGTGGTCGTGCAACAGGCACCAAGGTCGTGGAACGCGGCCCGAGGTCGTGCAAAACACGAGGCGGGTCAGTAGTTAGGACCCCGGGCGTATGGCCGCGCCCTGTCCCGCGCTCGCTGCCACATCCTCAGACCGAAGGAGCCCCAATCGCCGCCGACCGGGTCCACCCGGCTGAACTTGCGGTTTATCGGCGCGAATGCGTGTGGTTCGGGCGCGTCGTGGGGGCCTTAGTTGGTTCGTCCGGCGCAGCCCTTACGGGTTCCGGTGGCCTTCCTCGGGTGTGGGAGTGGTGTCCCACCCTGCGGCGGCGTTTCCCGCGGGACCCACGCACGTGGTGGCCTGCGCGTCGACGACTCGTCAGGTGTGGTGACAGTTCGCTAGGTGCGCCGACGCCGAACACACGCGTTCGCGTCAGGAACACGAGTTTTAGAGCTTTGCACGTGCCCCGCACCCGCAAACCTCCAAAACTCGTGTCTTTGCGGGAAACTCGTGTACGAGACGCGGCCCAGCCGTACAGCACCCCAGCCCCCGAGGCCCAACCCGCGCCACAGAAGAGCCGCCCCCGCCGCGGCAGAACTCGGAATAACTCAGCCGATCCGCCAGCGCCGCTTGAGGTCGTCCACGTACAGGCGCATCTCTTCGACCATCCCGGTGCCGACGTTCACCTCCGCCGCCGTGCCGGGCGTGGTCGCACACAGCCACTGGATCTGCAACCCATCACTGAGGGCCACCACCGAACGCGCGATCAGCCGCGAGGGCGCCTCGGGACGCACCGTGCCGGCGGCCTTGCCCCGCTCCAGGCTTGCCTCAATCTGCGCGATGGACTCTGCCAGGTGTTGGGCCAGCCAGGCATGCGCCGGATGGTCGGCAGCCAGAACCGCCGGCGTCGTCGCCGTATAGATCGCCACCAGTTCGCGGTGGCGGGTGTTGTGCTCCACCAGGGTCGCGAAGGCGTCGAGCAGGCGCCAGGGGTCGTCCTTAAACTGCTCGTCCCCCAGCAGGCTCGCACGGTCCTCGCGGTCGCGGCGCTCGAGCACCTGGGCGAACAACGCCTCCTTGGAGGAGAAGTGGTGCAGTAGACCGGCCTTGGAGATCTCGGCGGCAGCAGCGATATCCGCGAGTGAGGTGCCCGCGTAGCCATGGGCGCCGAACAGGGCAACGGCCTCATTGAGGATGCGTTCGCGCTTGTCCTCGCTGCCGGCCGGCGGGCGGCCAGGGCCGCGCCAACGCCCACCCGAAGCGGTAGAAGTGGTCGCGAGCGAGGCGGCATGTGGGTGGGCCGGG
>NZ_QMIN01000078.1:0-12107 GCF_003287795.1 Actinomyces sp. Z5 | reverse complement strand
GTCGGCCCCGGGTGCCGTGTTGCAGCACCCGGGGCCGACGCTCCTGGATCCGGTCGGATCAGGCCACCGGCGTCGCCGCCGACGGCGCCCAGGCCTCCCCGCGGGCAGTCAGCGCCAGGCCGGCCAACACGCCCTCGGAGCTGACGTCGACGACGACTTCCTGGCCGTCGAGCACCTCCCCGGCCAGCAGCATCTTGGCCAGCCGGTCGCCGATCTCGCGCTGCACCAGCCGGCGCAGCGGCCGAGCGCCGAAGGAGGGGTCGTAGCCCTCGTCGGCGAGCCACTCGCGAGCGGCGTCGGTCACCGTCAGCGTGAGTCGTCGACCCTGCAGCCGCTCGGCCATGCGGGCCAATTGGATGTCGACGATCCGGCCGAGCTCCTCCTTGGTGAGCGCGTCGAAGATCAGCGTGTCGTCCAGCCGGTTGAGGAACTCCGGCTTGAAGGCGCCGCGCACCGCGGTCATCACCGACTCGCGCTTCTCATCCGGGGACAGCAGCGGGTCGATGAGGAACTGGCTGCCCAGGTTCGAGGTGAGCACGAGGATGGTGTTGCGGAAGTCGACGGTGCGGCCCTGGCCGTCGGTGAGGCGGCCGTCGTCGAGCACCTGCAGCAGGATGTCGAAGACCTCGGGGTGGGCCTTCTCCACCTCGTCCAGCAGCACCACCGAGTAGGGGCGGCGCCGCACGGCCTCGGTGAGCTGGCCGCCCTCCTCGTAGCCGACGTATCCCGGAGGGGCGCCGACCAGCCGGGCCACCGAGTGTTTCTCGGAGTATTCGGACATGTCGATGCGCACGATGGCGCGCTCGTCGTCGAACAGGAAGTCCGCCAGGGCCTTGGCCAGCTCGGTCTTACCCACACCGGTGGGGCCGAGGAACAGGAAGGAGCCGGTGGGCCGGTCGGGGTCGGACACGCCCGCACGGGAACGGCGTACGGCGTCGGACACGGCGGTCACCGCGGCCTTCTGGCCGATCAGCCGCTTGCCGATGGCGTCCTCCATGTGCAGCAGTTTGGCCTGCTCGCCCTGCATGAGCTTGCCGACGGGGATGCCGGTCCAGGCGGAGATGACCTCGGCGATCTCGGTGGGGCCGACCTTCTCCGCAATCATCGGCTCCGGGGCGGCCCCCTCGCGCTCGACCCCGTCCGGGCCGACGACGGTGGTGTCGGTGGCCTCGGCGTCACGGATCTGCTTCTCCAGGGCGGGCATCTCGCCGTAGCGCAGGCGGCCGGCCTCCTCGAAGCGGCCCTCGCGCTCGGCCAGGTCCGCCTTGGTGCGCAGTTCGTCCAGCTGCGCGCGCAGCTCACCGACCTTGTTGTGGCCGGCCTTCTCGGCCTCCCAGCGGGCATTGAGCGCAGTCAGTTTCTCCGAGGCGTCGGCCAGTTCGGCGCGCAGCCGCTCCAGCCGGTCCACGGCGGCGGGGTCGGCGCGGTCGCTCCCCTCCTCCAGCGAGTCGGCCAGGTAGGACTCCTCCATGCGCATGCGGTCCACGCGGCGGCGCAGCTCGTCGATCTCCACCGGCGAGGAGTCCAGCTCCATGCGCAGACGGGAGGCGGCCTCGTCGATCAGGTCGATGGCCTTGTCGGGCAGCTGCCGGCCGGAGATGTAGCGATCGGACAGGGTGGCGGCGGCCACGAGCGCGCCGTCGGAAATGGTGACCTGGTGGTGGGCCTCGTACTTGGGGGCGATGCCGCGCAGGATAGCGACCGTGTCATCCACGGAGGGCTCCCCCACGTACACCTGCTGGAAGCGGCGCTCCAGGGCGGGGTCCTTCTCCACGTGCTCGCGGTACTCGTCCAGCGTGGTGGCGCCGACCAGGCGCAGCTCGCCGCGGGCCAGCATGGGCTTGAGCATGTTGCCGGCGTCCATGGCTCCCTCCGAGCCGGCGCCCGCACCGACGACGGTGTGCAGCTCGTCGATGAAGGTGATGATCTCGCCGTCGGAGTCCTTGATCTCCTTCAGCACGGCCTTCAGCCGCTCCTCGAATTCGCCGCGGTACTTGGCGCCCGCGACCATGCCGGACAGGTCCAGGGCCACGAGCCGCTTGCCGCGCAGGGAGTCGGGGACGTCGCCGGCGACGATGCGCTGGGCGAGCCCCTCGACGACGGCGGTCTTGCCGACGCCGGGCTCACCAATCAGCACGGGGTTGTTCTTCGTGCGGCGGGAGAGCACCTGCACCACCCGGCGGATCTCGGCGTCGCGGCCGATCACCGGGTCGAGCTTGCCCTCGCGAGCCGCCTCCGTCAGGTCGGTGCCGTACTTCTCCAGGGACTTGTAGGTGCCCTCGGGGTTCGGGGAGGTGACGCGGGCGGTGCCGCGCACCTGCGGCAGGGCCTCGCGCAGCCTCGGGGCGGTGGCACCGGGGTCGGCCAGCAGTTTGGCGATGGGGTCGGCCGACGGGTTGCCGGCGGCCAGGCCGATGAGCAGGTGCTCGGTGGAGACGTACTCGTCTGCAAGCTGCTTGGCCTCGTTCCCGGCGGCCTCCAGCGCGGCCAGGAAGGCGCGCGAGGGCTGCGGCTGGGCGACGGAGGAGCCGGAGCTTGCCGGCAGCGACGTCAGGACGCGGCGGGTGGCCGCGCCCACGGCCTGGCGGGCCGCGGCGTCGGGGACGACGGCGGCGAGCAGGCCCGCGGCTACGCCGTCGGTCTGGGTCAGCAGTTCGGAGAGCAGGTGGGCGGTGTCGACCTGCGGGTTGCCCGCGGCGGCGGCCGCCTGCATGGCTCCGGAGATCGCCTCCTGCGAGCGGGTGGTGAAGTTAGTGTCCATATGGACCTCCTTGACGTGGGTGTCCGGACACAGGCGGTCCGGAGTTCTGCACGCCTCAACCGACGCAGCCTTGAGTCTATTCCACTCAACTTTGCGCAGGGATGCTCGTCGCATGAGTCCCGAATCACTACTTACGCAGGTGGGTAGTTCTCCCCGGGGGGAGCTCTACCCATTTCGTTATCTGCGACGCTTCCCTAGCGTGTTCAGCACGCACAGTCCGACGCAAAGAAAGATTGGAATCTCCCATGTCCCGCCTGTCCCGCCTGACCACCCTCGTAGCAACCAGCGTGACCGCCGTCGCCCTGACCGCGTCCATGTCCGCCTGCTCCTCCAACTCCGACGACGCCGCCGACCAGGGCTCCGACCAGCAGGTCACCACCACGGCCGACACGGACACCGGCTCCGACGACGCCGACGAAACCGAAGCAGCCGCCGAGCCGACCGTGCCCGACGGCTACACCCTCACCGAGGTGCCCGGCGCCGAGCTGTCCGTTCCGGTCCCCGACGGTTGGGAGGCGATCACCGGCGACGACCTGGCCGACAGCGAGCGGGTTGAGGCAGTCGCCTCGGCGCTCGGCTACACCACAGACCAGATCACGGCCATGATGGCGAGCATCGGGCTGTACGCCGCCGATACCAGCGGCACCTCGACATTCGCCGAGAACTACAACATTCAGGTGGTCGCAACATCTGTCATGCCCGGTGAGGCCGATTTCAACGACATGCTCACCGGTAGCGAGCAGCTGCCGGGCGTAAGCAGCCTCACTCCCGGCACCTTCAGCGAGCCGAAGACCGCGAGTGGCGAGGACGCCGCCATGCACACCTTCACGATGAACGTGGATTACGCGACCGAGCCGATCGAAGGGGCCTATCTGGCGATCCCCACCCAGGACGGCCAGACCGCTCTCATCACGATGGGCACCGCCTCTGCCGAGCGGACCCAGGAGCTGGCCGACGTGATCCTCGGCTCCATCTGATCCGTAACACATTGACGACTAATTCGTTACCGTTGGGGTGGGAACGCAGCCGGCGTTCCCACCCCAACGGCTCGCCGCCGCTGGTCAAGGCAATACCCGCCGCAATCAACCGCGAAGGACTCCCATGACTCGCCTGTCCCGTAGAACCGCTCTGACCACCGCATTCGCCGGCGTGTTGGCGGCCTCGCTCGCCGCCTGCTCCGACTCCGAGGACACGCAGAACACCGGCGCCGCCAGCCAGGAGGCCGGCGAGACCACGGCCGCGGCGGATGCGGACGGCGGTTCGGACTCGACCGCTACCGTCCCCGACGGGTACACCGCCGTGGAGATCCCGGACACCACCGTCGCCTTCGCGGTTCCCTCCGACTGGAACGTGCTCACCAGCGACGACGCCGACGACGAGCGCATCAATGCCTTCATTCAGTCCACGGGTCTGGATGAAGACACCGTGCGGCTGAAGCTCGAGGCGTACAGCGTATTTGCCGCCAGCGGCGCGGACTCCGACGCAACCGAAGAGCTCGACGTCCAGACCGACAGCCGCACGACCGAGTTGCGCTCGGAGGAGGAGATCTCCGCGGACATGGAGGAATACGGTCTCACGCCCGATGACCTCAGCGTTAGCACCGCGACTACGGGCAGCGGCGCCGAGGCCAGGCTCATGTCCTACTCCCTGGAGGTGGTCGAGCCGCAGTACACGAGCATGGTCAACGCACTCAACCCCGATGGCTCCGGGATCATCGTTTTCACCGTCACCAGCACCGACTCCGCCGAGCGCGCCCAGGAACTGGTTGACGCGATCCTCGGCTCCATCTGACCCGAAGCGTATTGAAGCGTATTAAGGACCCCTATGACTCGCCTGTCCCGAAGAACCGCCCTGACCACCGCATTCACCGCCGTGCTGGCGGCCTCACTCACCGCCTGCTCCGGCTCCGACAATGCGCAGAGCGCCAGCACGGCAACCACGCAGGAGACGCTACCGCCCAGCCCGGAGCCGAGCCCGACTCCCACCAGCGCGTACACCATGGTCGAGTTCCCCGATGGCAGCTACGCGATCATGATCCCGTCCAACTGGGCGTCCCTCACCAGCGACGACGCCGACGACGACGAGCTCGTGAACGCCTACGTCCAGGCCACGGGCCAGGATGCTGACACGGTGCGACAGAAACTCGAGACCTACCAGGTCATCTGCGCCGGCCCCGTGGACTCCGGCGAAACCGCGGAGATCACCGGCCAGGTCAACTATGACAGCGCCGAGTTGCCGATGGAGCCGGAGGTCATTCAGGAGCTGGAGGAAAGCGGCATCGAATACACCGACCTGCAAACCTCCACCATCGGGTCATACTTCGGGTTGCGCACCACCATGAGCTACACCGTCGACCAGGGTGGAACCCCGCAGTACGTTTCCAACGTCTACGTGCTCACTCCGGAGGAGAACGGCACGGTCACCGTGACGGCCTCCACTGATGTCTCCGCCGAGCGGGCGCAGGAACTGGTAGAGGACGCGGTCCCGCTGTTCTAGCCGTCGAGCACCGCCCACCACGCACTCGATAACCGAATCATCCGCCTATATCCGATCATGAAAAGGAATCACCCATGACCCGTTCCATCCGTCTACCCCGCCCGGTCACCCTGGCCACCACCGGACTGGCCGCCGTCGCCCTGACCGCGTCCATGTCCGCCTGCTCCTCCAACTCCGACGACGCCGCCGACTCCGCGAGCGCCGCCTCCGACCAGGAGGTCACCGCCACCGCGGATGCCGGCGCCGACACCACGGCCGACACCGATGACAACGCCGTCCCGGACGGCTTCACCTTGGTTGAGGTGCCGGACTACGACATCTCCGTGGCCGTCCCCTCCGACTGGGATACGCTCACCTCCGCCAACGCCTCCGACACCGAGCTGGTGGGACGCATAGCGCAAGCACTCAATGACTCCGAGGACGAGGTCATCGACGATCTGGAGGACACGCCGCTTACCAGCGTCGACACTGCCTCCGACTCCGGCGTCCCGCCGTACCTCGTCCTGGGCCGGGTCGATGGGGAGGGCGCGCTGCCGTCCGAGGACCAGATGCGGTCACTGGCGGACTCCAACGAAGCCGATGTCACCGGCTACGAGCAGACGACCTCCGGCAGCGGCGCCGATGCCGCCACCATCACCCTAAGCGCCTCCGAGGTCGGTACGCACTATTACCTGTCCGCCCTCGCCGTAGCGGACGGCGATGACGCCTACTACGCGTCGGTGATCGTCTCCGATTCCGAGGAGCAGCTCAAGGAGATCTCCGACGCCATGCTCGCCTCCCTCTGACCCGCAAGTGTCATACTGCACGGGTGGGATGCCGCTCGGCTTCCCGTTGGTCGACGAAAGGATGCGCTTATGGGACTCGATGACGTGAAGAAGAAGGCCGAGGGCGTCGTCAGCTCTGACAAGGTCGAGGAGGTCTCCGACAAGGTCCTGGACAAGGCCGCTCAGGCCGCCAAGAAGGTCACCGGCGGGAAGTTCGACTCCCAGGTCGACTCCGCTCGCGACGCCGCCGACAAGGCCATCGGCAACAAGTGATGCCCACTGCGGCATCGTCAGACACCGACCGGCCGTAGAGTCGGTCAGGTGACTACCGCGCCCGTTCCCCCTCCGTCCAATCTTGAGCCCGTCCCCGACTGGCTCGACGAGATCGAGGGGGAGCGGGCGCTCGCATGGGTGGCGCAGCGCAACGCCGCCACCCGCGCCGCCTACGACAACACCCCTGGATTTGCGGAACTGCGCGCCGACATCCAGGCGATTCTCGACGCGCCCGACCGCATCCCTCGCGCCGGCCAGGCGGTCGGTGCCCTGTACAACTTCTGGACCGACGCCGCCCACCCGCGCGGCCTGTGGCGGCGCACCACCTGGGAGGCCTACCGCGCCGGCGCAACCGCTGGTTCTGAGCAGACCGACTGGGAGGAACTGCTCGACCTCGACGCGCTCGGAGCCGCGGAGGACACCGCCTGGGTGTGGCACGGCGCCGCGGTGCTGCGTACCGGCCCGCGCGCCGGTCGGCGCGCCCTGATCACCCTGTCCGCGGGCGGCGCGGACACCGACGTCACCCGCGAGTTCGACCTGGAATCGCGTCACTTCGTCCCCACCGACCCCGACGGCGGAACCGGATTCCACCGCGATGCCTCCAAGGGCTTCCTGACCTGGGCCGACGACGACGGCGAGGCGGTGATGCTGGCCGACGACTTCGGCCCCGGTTCCCTCTCTCCGGCCGGCTACCCGCGGCAGGTGCGCCGCCTGCGCCGCGGTCAGAGCCCGCAGGAGGGAGAGGTGCTGCTCACCGCCGGGGCCGACGACGACGGCGCCTGGGCCTACCGCGATCCCTGGGGGCGCACCTGGCTGCTGACCCACCCCGACTTCTACACCGAGGAGTTGTGGCTGCTGCCCGACGGCGCCCCAACCCTGGCCGCCGCCGACGCCGAACGCTGCCTGGCCGACGCACAAACAGTGGTGGCGCCGGGCGCCCTGCACGTGGACGTGCCCGCATCGGCCGCGGTCACCCCCGCCTGGGACCTGTTGCTGATCGAGCTGCGCGAGGACTGGGAGACCACCGCGGGCTGCATCTATCCGGCCGGTTCGCTCCTGGCCGCCCCCATCGACGCCTTCCTCGACGGCTCCCGGGAGCTGACGGTGCTGTTCACTCCTACGCCGACGACTTCGCTCAGCGGCTTCACCATCACCGCCCATCACCTGGTGCTCACGCTCCTGGACGACTGTGTGACCACCTTGGAGGTGCTCACTCCGGCCGGCCCGGACGGCACCGGCCCCTGGCGGCGCCACCGCCCCGACCTGGGCGCCCTCCTCGGCGCCGCCACCGCCACCGGCGGGGAGCCCGCGGACCCGGCGGACCCGACGCTGCTGCGTCCCGGGCGGGCCCTGGTCGACGTGTCCGCAAGCGCCGTCGATCCGCGGGAGGACGACCGGCTGTGGCTGACCGTCTCCTCCTTCACCCGGCCCACCGCGCTCGCCGTCGGGGAGCTGGACGGGGTCGGGAAACTCGGCGCCGTCGAGGTGCTGCGGGAGGCGCCCGCGCGCTTCGACGCGAGCGGCATCGTCGTCACCCAGCATGTGGCCGTCTCCGACGACGGCACCCGCGTGCCCTACTTCCAGATCGGCCGACCCGCGCGGGACGACGCGGGCGCATCCCGGCCGGCCCCGACCCTGCTGTACGGCTACGGCGGCTTCGAGATTCCGCTCGGGATCGGCTATCTGCCGGTCACCGGCCGGGCCTGGCTGGAGCGCGGCGGCACCTACGTGGTGGCGAATACTCGCGGCGGCGGCGAGTACGGCCCGGCCTGGCACCGGGCCGGGCTCAAGCGCAACCGGCATCGGGTCTATGAGGACTTCGCGGCCGTGGCCCGGGCGCTGGTGGAGCGGGGCGTGACCATGCCGGCGCAGTTGGCGGTACGCGGCGGCTCTAACGGGGGACTGCTGGTGGGCGTCATGCTCACCCGCTACCCGCAGCTGGTGGGAGCGGTGGTGTGCGAGGTGCCGCTACTGGACATGCGCCGCTACCACCGCCTGCTGGCGGGCGCCTCCTGGGAGGCGGAGTACGGCAACCCGGACGATCCGGAGCAGTGGGAGTTCATCCGCGAGTTCTCCCCCTTCCACCTGCTGCAGCCGGGGCGCAGCTACCCGCCGGCGCTCCTGGTCACCTCCACGCGCGACGACCGGGTGCACCCGGCACACGCCCGTACCATGGCCTACCGCATGCTGGAACTGGGCCAGGACGTGACCTACTTCGAGAACAACGAGGGTGGGCACGGCCGCGCCGCCACCAACGCACAGCGGGCCTACATGCAGGCCCTGGAGTACGAGTTCGCCTGGCGGGCGCTGGGCGGCTAGTCAGCGGCGGGCGCGCACGACGCCGACGACGGTGACGATCAGCCCGGAAAGCCCGACCGCGCCAGCACCCAGTATCAACGCCGCCGCCAGTGGCACACGGTCGAGGTTCATGGGCGGGCCCACCACCAGGCCGGCGGTACCCGCGGGGCAGGTGACGGTGTAGGCGCCGCTGCGGGCGGGCGTGAAGGTGGCGTAGGGGACGCCAGCTTCGGGAGCATCCAGGGCAACCGCGGCGCCGTCGGGGTCGGTGACCGTACAGCCGGTGACCGCCGTCGCGAAGGTGCCGTACAGGCCTGCCGGGGTGCCGGATTCCAGGTAGACCACGCCGTCCTCACCGAGCGTCGCGCTCCGGGTCAGGGAGCCTCCCAGGACGGTCAACGCGCCGGTCAGCAGCAGCAATGGCGCAATCACCAGCATCAGCACCACTCCGACGCCGAAGGTGCGCCACCGGTGCGCCGGGCGGGCGGACCCGCGTGCGGAAGTGCCGGCGCCCCAACGGGTGGGCACCGGCCCGCCCGCCTCGATGGGGCTCCGCCGATAGGGATCGTTCGCAGATGCGGGTATTTGTGCGTCCGCCGCGGGACGGTCGCCGCCGGTCCCGATCGGCGGCTCCATGCCCTGCTCACGCAGGTAGGCGGCCAGTTCCTCCGGGCTCAGGCGCTTGCCGTAGCGGGGTTCGCCGTCGTCGGTCTCGTAGACGGCCACCGGTCCTCCGTGGTGCGCTGGCGGCGTCAGGCGGCCGGGGTGTCGGTCTTGGGCGCGCCGACCTTCGCCGCGATCTCAATGATCAGGCGCAGAACGAGGATGTTGAAGATGAACTGAGCGATGCCGAGGTAGCCGCTTGCTCCCTGCACCCCTCCACCGATGAAGAGAACCCTGAAGAATGCAAGGACATCGAAGTGAGTACTCAGTTCATCGATCCCAGACATAAAGGTGAACAGCCCACCGTTGATGGCGCTGGCGATCCACATAACGACATTCGCCACGAAGCCGACGATGAAGATCGTCTTGCCGTACTTGGAGGCGAAGTCGCGGGCGCCGTCGAACAGGTTGGTCATGAACGAGTCGGCCTTGGGCGCGGCGGGCTGCGCGTAGGAGCCGGCCTGGTAGGCGGCCTGCTGGTACTGGGCCTGGGCGGGCTGACCGGGCTGGGCCGCCTGCGCCTGCGGATACGAGGCCGGCTGCTGCACCTGCGGGGGGTATTGCTGCGGGTTGTAGCTGCCGGAGGCCGAGCCTGCCGACGGCGGGATGTACGGCTGTCCGGGGTTGGGGGGCTGGGTCATTGCACGCATTCCTTCACTTCGTGTTGCAGTATCGTGGTCAGCCTACCGCGGAGAGCCGGGCCGACGCCGCGAGCGCGGTCTCACAGCTGGTCCGTCCAGCCGCGGCGCACCACGATGGCGGTGCCGGGCCGGGTCGAGCCGGCGGCCGCCCCGTTTGCGGCACTCGGCGTGTCCGTACGCGGCCGAGCCCGCCGACCGGGAGGCACCGGGACGACCTGCACCTCGCCGTCGGCGGCCGCGGCGAAGACCCGTTCGACGGCGGCCTGGCGGGCGCGCAGGGAGCGGTTCTCCTCCTCCAACCGCTCCACGCGCCGCTCCAGGTCGAGGATGCGGCGGATGCCCGCCAGGTTGATGCCCTCCTGGCTGAGCGCCTGCACGCGCCGCAGCCGCTGAACGTCGCGGTGCGAGTAGCGCCGCCCCCGCCCGGAGGCGCGGGCGGGGGTGACCAGACCGAGCCTGTCGTACTGCCGCAGAGTCTGCGGGTGCATGCCGGCCAGCTCCGCAGCCACGGAGATGACGTAGACGGCCCGCTCGTCGGCATCCTCGGCGAGGAAGTCGACGCCCTGTCCGGTCAGCCGCCGCGCACTCACCGGGCCGCCTCCTGGGCGAGGCCCGCGCGCGGATCCGCCTCCATCGCCGCGTCAAATGCCTCCAGGGCGGCCTTGGCCTCCTTGGACAGCTTCTTGGGCACGGCCACCTGCACGGTCACCAGCAGATCGCCGGTCCGCTTGGAGGTGACGATTCCCTTGCCGCGCAGGCGCAGCACGGTGCCGGAGGAGGTGCCGGGCTTGATGCGCACGCGGCTGGTCTTGCCGTCCAGCAGCGGCACCTGCACGGTGGCGCCCAGCGCCGCCTCCTTGAGGGTGACGGGCAGGTCCATACGCAGGTTGGCGGTGTTGACCGGATCGATCGAGTACACCGGGTGCTTGGCCACCGAAATGGTCACCACCATGTCCCCGTTCTCGCCGCCGTTCGTACCCGGGCGCCCCTTGCCGCGCAGGCGGATCTTCTGCCCGTCGTGCACGCCGGCGGGAATGCGCACCGTGATGGTGCGCCCGTCGGCGGTGAGCTCGGCCAGGGTGCCGGAGACGGCATCGCGCAGGGACAGCGTGGCGTTGGTGAGCACGTCGGGCCCCTTGACCGGCTGCGGCTGGGAGGAGAACCCGCCGAAGCCGAAGGGACCGCGTCCGCGCCGTCCACCCCCGGCGCCCGCGGCACCGCCGAACATGCGCAGCAGGTCGTCGATGTCCTCCTGGGAGGCGCCGCCGGAGGTGGAGTAGCGCACGTTGGGTCCGCCACCACCGAACATGGAGGAGAAGATGTCCTCGAAGCCGGCGCCGCCACCACCGGAGCCGGAGGTGAAGCGCGCGCCGCCACCGGCCATGGAGCGGATGGCGTCGTACTGCTGACGCTCCTTGGGGTCTGACAGCACGGAGTAGGCCTCGCCGATCTCCTTGAACTTCTCCGCCGCGGCGGCGTCACCCGGGTTGCGGTCGGGGTGGTACTTCTTGGCGAGCGCGCGGTAGGCCTTCTTAATGGCGGCGGAGTCGGCGTCCTTGGCGACGCCGAGAACCGCATAGAAGTCCTTGGTCATCCAGTCCTGACTGGCCATGGCTCACCGCCTCCTTTCTGTTCCTGTTGAACTGTCCATTTGAACCGCCTAGTACGCAGCCTTCGTACTCAGGCCGGGTTGGCGACCTGAACGCGAGCCGCCCGCACCACGCGCTCACCGAGCTTGTAGCCGGGCTGCAGTACCAGCGCCACGCTCGGCTCGGTGACCTCCGTGGACTCGGTGGCCATGAGCGCCTCGTGCAGCTTCGGGTCGAAGACCTCTCCGACCTCGCCGAAGCGCACCAGGCCGAACTTGTCGGCCAGTATCTGCTCCAGCTTGTGGGCGGTCGTCGCGAAGGTGCCGGTCAGGTCGCCGTGCTGGCGGGCCAGCTCGATCTCGTCCAGGACCGGAATGAGGGTCTCGACGACGCTCGCCTGCCCCGCCTCGCGGTGCCCGGCCGCGCTCTCGCGCGAACGGCGTACGAAGCCCTGGTACTCCTGCTGCAGGTTGTACAGGTCGGCGCGGGCACGGGCCAGGTCGTCGGCCGCCTGCGCGGCCTGGGCCCGGGCCTGCTCCAGCTCCGAGGGCGCCTCGACGTCGGTGCCCGCGTCCTCCGCTCCGTTGCCGCCCGCCGGGGCGGCGCCGCCCTGGGCCGCGGA
>NZ_QMIN01000077.1:70336-96419 GCF_003287795.1 Actinomyces sp. Z5 | reverse complement strand
CCACCGCCTACAACATCGTCCGCACCACCACCTACCTCACCGACCAAGCCGAAACCCAACAAGGACACTAAACACACCAACACCGCCACTCGAACCTGGCAGCCCAGCCGCCGAAACTGTCCAAGAACGGCACAAACGCCACCCGGACTTGAGTCGCTGGGCAGGAAAACCGCGTAATTTCGGCGATCCGCAAGACGCGTGACGGCCATCCGCGGACGTTCATGCCGATTCCGGACACTTTGCCCAACCGAGTTCCAGCTAGTGAGCGTCCAACCGACTCCACACCCCATCTACACACCACAGGTATACCTCGCGTGTATAGTCCGGCTCATGGACACACGCCTCACGCTCCTCGGGCTGCTCAGCACCGGCCCCGGCTACGGATACGACCTCAAGACGCACTGGGACCGCTGGTTCGCCGGCACCAAGCCTCTCGCCTTCGGCCAGGTCTACGCCACCCTCGCCCGCCTGTTGCGTGACGGCCTCATCGTCCAGCTCGGGGCCGAAACCGGCGCCGGCCCGGAACGCAAGCGCTACGAGATCACCGAAACCGGGCGCGCCGCCGTGGAGGAGTGGATTCGCAGCCCCGAGGTCCCCTCCGACTCCATCCAGGCCGACCTGTTCGCCAAGACCATCATCGCCATCCTGCTCGACGACGACGCCGAGCACCTCCTGGACCTGCAACGCGCCGCCCACACCCAGCGCATGCGGGAGCTCACCCGCCGCAAGGAGGGGGCCGACCTGCACACGATCCTCATTGCCGACCACGCCCTGTTCCACCTGGAGGCGGACCTGCGCTGGATCGACCTGACCGCCGCCCGCTTGAACGAGCTGCGCCGGGAGGTCCGGGCATGAGCACCACACCCTCCGCCCCGAATGCTTCGGCCGCCCCAGCCGCTTCACCCACGCCCTCCCCCGCCTCGGCACCCGAGGTGATCGTGCGGGCGCGCGGACTGAAACTCGCCTTCGGCGCCACCCGCGCACTGCGCGGCATCGACCTCGACATCGCCACGGACGAGGTCCTGGCCATCACCGGCCCCTCCGGCTCGGGCAAGTCCACGCTCCTGCACGTGCTGGCGGGAGTGCTGACGCCCGACGCCGGCAGCGTGCTCTACGGCGGCCGCGACGTCGCCGCCCTGAACGAGACCGACCGCGCCCGCCTGCGCCTGGCCGAGTTCGGCTTCATCTTCCAGTTCGGTCAGCTCCTGCCGGACCTGTCGGCGCTGGACAACGTGACACTGCCACTGCTGCTGGCGGGCGCCTCGCGCCGGGAGGCCCTTACACGCGCCCACGCCCAACTGGCGGCCCTCGACCTGGGCGACCACGAACGCAAACTGCCCACCCAGCTCTCGGGCGGGCAGGCCCAACGCGTCGCGGTCGCCCGCGCCCTGGTCACCTCGCCGCGCATCCTGTTCGCCGACGAGCCCACCGGTTCCCTGGACTCCCTGGCCGCCGAACAGACAATGGGCGCCCTACTCAAGGCCGCGCGTGCGGCGCACTCCGCCCTGGTGATCGTCACTCACGACGCCCGCATCGCCGCCTACGCCGACCGCGAGGTGATCATCCGCGACGGGCGCGTCAGCCTCAACAACGGCCTGCTCGCCGCAGCCCGGCCCGACGGCGAGGAGCAGACACGATGAGCACGCTCCCCCTTGCCCGCCTGGTCGTGGCCGGAGACCGCGCCGCTCGCCGCCGTCTTGCGGGTATTACGGCGGGCGTCATGATCGGCGTCGCACTCTTCCTGCTGCTGGCCGCCGCCGCCCAGGCCTTCGGGCAGCGCTCCGAGCGCTCCACCTGGGCCGAACTGATGCTGACAAACCCGGGGGTGGTGCAGCAACTTGAGGAGGACACAGTCTTAACGCCGGAGACGGCCGCCGCCGTATCAGCCACCGACCATTACGAGGATCGCCTGATCACCATCCTGATGGTCGCCACCACACCGGACACCCGGGTGCGGATCCCCGGCTCCGACGTCGTCCCCCGCCCGGGCCAGTACCTCGCCTCCCCCGCCCTTGCCGAACTCATCGATGCCGTGCCCGCCGACCAGCTGGGCGAGCGCTACGGCGAGCGCGTGGGAGTCCTGTCCGACGACGCCATCGAGGGGCCGGACTCCCTGGTGCTGGTGCTCGGGGTGGAACAGTCACGCGTGCTGGAGTGGGAGGGTATGAGCGATCCCCAAGTGGTCACCGAGTTCATCGGCTACGACTACGCCTCCGCGGCGTACCGGATCGTTGCCCTCATCGGGGCGATCGCCGTGCTCATTCCGGTGCTGCTGCTGATCGCCATCGTCACCGGTCTCGGCGCGGCACAACGCGCCGAGCGCTTCGCCACCCTACGTCTGATCGGCGCCACTCCCGGGCGGGTGGCGCGGATTGCCGCGGCGGAGACCGCCGTGACGGCCCTGCTGGGAGCAATGCTCGGCGTCGTCCTATACCTCCTCCTCATCCCGCTGGCGGCGCGCCTTGAGATCGGCTCCTCGACCTTCTTCCCACGCGATCTGCTGACCTCGCCGGGAGTCATCGGCGCGACCGTCGTCGCCGTCCCCCTGATGGCGGCGGCGGTGACCTGGTGGACGACGCTGCGGGCCGACGTCGGCCCCTTGGGCGCCTCCCGCGAGCGCCGCGAGCGCCCGCCGCGGCTGCGCTCCCTCCTGCCCCTGCTGCTGGGCCTGGCGGGACTGACGACGGTGCGCATTCTCACCAGCGCCGTCGAATCCGGCTCGGGGTGGGCCGCCGCCATGCCCACTGGCCAACTGCTGGTGGCCTCATTCGTGCTGACCATGCTGGGACTGCTGTGGGCCGGCCCCCTGCTGACCTCATGGGCTGCTCGCCTGGCGCAACGCCGCGCCCGCAATGCGGCGCAGGTGATCGGCCTGGGCAGGATGGTCCAACATCCCCGGGCGACCTTCCGCGCCGTCGGCGGCCTCGTCGTCGCCGTGTACGCGGTGACTTTGTTCGCAGTCGCCATCACCGCCGCGGCCGGCATCCCGGAGCTGCACCAGGGCCGCGGCTACCTGGCGCCGACGACGCTGTACACGCTGCCCGAGCTCGACGCCGCGACCGAGCTCGAGCAGGTGGCGAACCGGATCGCGCAGGTCGAGGGCGTGACTGCCGTAGCCGTCGCCCCCGACGCATCGGGCGATTCCGAGGACGCCTCCATGCGGCTGGCGCTGCGGACGGAGGACGCCCGCGCCCTGGGCGCTTTCGACGCCGATTCCCCGGGGGCGGTCGAGGACTCTGAGTGGGTCAGCGTCGGGTGGGACTGGCTCCTCAACGAGGCCGCCGATCCGCGGCCGTATACCGCTCCCGAGGCCGATGCCGCAGCCATGCTGCTGGTCGCGACCGACGGCGAAGCGGCCTCGGTGGAGCGCGCCCGCACCGCCATGGTGAACTCGGCACCGGGAGTGATCAACCAATACCCGATCTCACGCGTCGACAATGTGGTCACCTCCGCCTCCGCGTTGGAGAACCAGTTCGCGGCCCTGGGCTATATCGGCATCCTCATCGCCGCGGGGGTGTCGGCGGCGGCGCTGGCGGTATCCACCGTCTCCTCTCTACTGGCGCGGCGCCGGGTACTGTCCCTGCTGCGCCTGGTGGGGATGCCCCAGCGGACGCTGCGGCATGCGGTCGCCTGGGAGATGCTGCTTCCCGTGGTCACCGTGCTGGCTTTGAGCATTGGCGCGGCGGTGTACACGGCGTGGGTCGTCATCGTCGGTACCTCGTCGCGGGGAGTCGGCTGGCCTGCGGGCTCCTACTACGTGGTGCTCGGCGCATGCCTGGCGCTGGTCGGCGTCGCCGTGTTGGCGAGCACGCGGGCGGCGGCCCGGATGGTCGCCTCCGCGACGGTCCGGTTCGAATAGGGCCGGGCCCGACGGCGCCGGAGCCCGCCCGTGGTGGGTGGCTCCGGCGCCGTCGTCGATGATGTCGGCGCTCATCCCGCCTGCGGAGCCCGTGCCTTCTCCCCGGTTCCGAGCAGCCATGCCGCGGTGAAGGCGACCGCCGCCGAGAAGACTGCCACCCCGATCGCCCCGTAGAAGTTCGACATTGAGCCGTCGGCGGGGATGTAGGCGGGCAGTGAGGCGAAGCTCGGGCTGGCGATGACGTACTGGGTGGTGCCCAGCAGACCGGCCAGCAGCCCTCCGGCGCCACCGCCGATGACGGCGGCGATCAACGGGCGGCGCAGCGGGAACAGCACGCCGTAGACGCCGGGTTCGGTGATGCCCAGCAGGCCGGTGATGCCGGCGGAGATCGCCACGGACTTCGTCTTCACCTCCCGGGATCTGAGTCCCACGGCGAGGCAGGCGGCACCCACGGACACGTTCGCCGCCAGCATCCCGGCCATCACCAGTGGATCGCCGCCCACTTCTGCCAGGAGGGCAAAGACGACCGGATACAGAGCGTTGTTCATGCCGAAGAACACCAGGAATGGCGTCGTCGCCCCGATGACGAGCACGGCCAGCGGCGGTGCGGCGTCGTACACCGTCGTGACCCCACTCGCCAGCCAGCCGCCGAGCACGTTGCCTATCGGTCCCAGCGCCAGCAGCGTCACCGGGACCGTCACCAGCATGGTCAACAACGGTAGGAACACCGCGCGCAGCGCCCCGGGCAGAATGCGTCCAAATCCGCGGTACACCAGGCTCATGAACAGCACGCCCAGAATGATCGGGAACACCGTGGTGTTGTAGGTGACCTGGGCTACCGGGAGTCCCACGAAGGTCAGCCCCTCCGCCCCGTTGATCGTCTCAAACAGCAGGACCGTGCCGAGGAAGGCACCCAGGTAGCCATCCACATTCAGCTTTCGTGCCGCGCTGAAACCGATGAACACGGGCAGGAAGTAGAAGGCGGCCTGGTTGACGGCGTAGAACACCTGGTAGGTGCCGGAGGTGTCGGCGACGTGGAAGAAGTTCGTCAGCACCGTCAGCACGGCCCCGGTCAGGCCGCCCGCGATCAGCACTGGGATGACCGGCGAGAACGTGCCCCCGATGAAGTCCAGGACGGTGGTCATCCAGCCGCGCCGTCCCTGCTCCCCCGCCTCGACGCTCCCCGCGGAGTGCTGGGCGTCCTCCGCCGCGGCCTGTTCGTCGACAACGCCGCCGGCGGATTCGAAGTCGCCGAGCTGCACGAACTCGTGGTACAGATCCGTCGCATCCGGGCCGATCACGATCTGATACTGGCCGTTGCGCTTGACCAGCCCCAGCACCCCGTCACGGCCAGAAATAGCGGCCTCATCGATCTTCGACGGATCTCTTGCCGTCAGGCGCAGACGCGTGTAGCAGTGAGCCGCCGCCAAGATATTTGCCTCGCCGCCCATGTATTCAATCAGGTCCCGGCTGAGCGCAATACGGTCTTCCTTGATCCCCATCAGTTGCTCATCTCCTTACCCCACTGCGTCGCCCCGGAGGCGATGAATGACTGGTACCAGTAGAAGGAGTCCTTGGGAATGCGGGTCAGGGCCAAGGTGGAGACGTCGCCTGTCGCCTTCTGCTCCTCGTCGGTCGTGTCGATGAAAACGAAGCCGTACCGCTTCGCCATTCCATTGCCGGTGGAAAGCAGATCGGTGAAGGTCCACGCGTTGTAGCCGAATACTTCCACGCCGTCCTCGATGGCCAAGCCGATCTGGTAGAGGTTGTCTCGGATGTAGTTCAGGCGCTGCGGGTCATGGACCTTCCCGTCGGAACTCTTGGACTCGTGGGCACCGAAACCGTTCTCGGTGATAACCATCGGCAGCCGATAGTGGTCCCAGAGGTAGCGCAGGGCGTAGCGCATCGCAACCGGGTCGATCTCCCAGTCCCAATCGGTGTACTCGACGTAGGGGTTGCGGGTGAGCGCGTACTGGCCGGGAACCACCGGGAAAGTGAGCTCCCCCTTATTACCGGACGCGTTCAACAGGTAGTCCTGCGCCTCGGCGTCGGCCGGGGCGTGCCTGGCGGTATTGGACCGGTAGCAGTTGACTGCGAGGAAGTCGCTCTTCGCCCGTTTCATCGTCTCGATGTCGCCCGGCCGGATATCCGGGTCGATGTCGTGGTTACGCCAATAGTTGTACAAGAAGGGCGAGTAGTCTCCGTAGGCGTAGGTGTCGCACCAGATCTTCTCGGTGAACTCCTCCGCGTTCATTGCGGCGATCTGGTCCTCGGGGCGGCAGGTCTCGGGGTAGATCGGCACATACCCGGGAACCGGGCCGATCTTGCCTCCGGCCACGAGCTCATGACAGAGATTGACCGCCACGGCGTGGCAGAGGTTCATGATGTGGTTGATCTTCCATTTGTCACGGAACCAGTCCTCGACGCCCTTGGATACGCCCAGCCAGTCGCCGTAGCAGATCTGCATGTTCTGCTCGTTGATACTGAGCCAGTACTTGACACGATCACCGAAGGCTTCGAAGCAGGTACGCGCGTAGTGTTCGAAGGCCGGGATGACGTCTCGAGACCGCCAGCCGCCCAGCTCCTCTTCGACCCAAACCGGCATGTCGTAGTGGTACAGGGTGACGATTGGAGTGATGCCAGCCGCCAACAGCTCGTCGATGAGGCCGTTGTAGAAGGCGATGCCGTCGGGATTCACAGCGCCGTCGGCGGCCGGGATGATCCGCGGCCAGGCGATCGAAAAGCGGTAGCTGGTCAGACCGCACTCCTTCATGAGCGCGACATCCTCGGCATAACGGTGGTAGTGGTCCGCGGTGAACTTGTTGTCGACGAACGGGGCCTTCTTCTGCGAGTTGAGGTCGATGATCGCCGGAGTGCGACCGTCCTCGGTGGTCGCCCCCTCAACCTGCCAGGCGGCACTGGAGGCGCCGAATAAGAAGCCCTCGGGAAAGCGAGGATTCCAGTCGTAGTGCATATGCCATCTCCTTTGAAGTGCACCAGCGTGGTGGTACTTCAAAGTTAGAAGCGGCCCGCCCGGCCACGGGGTTCATATTCTGAACCCAAGCGTCGAAGCGATCAGTCCAGCACACCGTCATCGGGATGCCAACCGGGTTCGAGCGAGCGCCGAACCGGCTCCGAGGCGAGATAGCGTCGCGTGTACTGGCTGTAGACCAGATCGAAGAACACACTCACCCCGTACTTTGAGTACACGCTTCTGCGTCCTTGGAGATCCTCGCGACTGAGGTAGATGACCCGGTCGAATAAGCGGTGCAGCTCCGCCGAGCGGTTGGTGGTCAGTACAACGGTGCGTGCACGTAACGTTCGCAGTTGTTTAGAAGCGGCCTTGGCGTAGTTGCCCGTCACCGACACGACCACGACGAGGTCCTCCCGGCATAGGCCGTCCAACACCACGGGATCCCCGGAGCCCTCGGTCAGGACGTGCAGAAGCTTGCCGCCGTAGAGCATCGCCTGCTGGAACTCCCGCACACTCATGGATGAGAAGTCGGAGGCAAGACACGCCACCTCGCGCGCCCGGTGTAGATCCTCCACGAACTCCCGCACACTCCGGGAGGCGGCGACGTCACGAATTTCAGAGAGCATGCGGATGATGTGAGCCGACAGGTTGGCATCGAATCCAGGCTCGTTCGCGTAGTCGACGAAGTACCGCCAGTGCAGCTGCCATTCATAGGCGGCCGCCTTGACCCCCGTGAAGGTCTCGAAGCCGATCGCCTGGCAGAAGCGGCGGATGCTCGACCGCGAGATGGCGCACTCCTCGGCGACCTCGTAAACGTTCAGACGGGGCAGGTCATCGAAGTGCTCCAGCAGGTATTTGGACAACACATAGCCGGGCGAACCCACCTCGGACGCATTGAAGGCGCCAAGCAGCGCGTTGAGCAGGCTGAAATGCTTGAGCGAGAAGTGATCCCCGTATTCGGGACGATCTACCGTCAGCACACCTTCCTCCCGTCCTGCGCACCCCGAGTGGGAGAATAGCCATCAATCCAGCAGGAAACCGTACTCCAGACCCCACGCACGCCCCGTGCACAGCGAGAGACCATGGGGATGACGCCGCCATAGCGAAGCCGAACAAACCCGAGTCGCACACGGACGATCAGCCATTGCTCACCGGCCCTTCACCAGAATCACTCGGACCACTCGACACTGACCGTGTAGTCGCTTCGGTCCGTTCCGGCGAGCATACTCTCAACATGTGAGGTGAGCAGCTCCTCGGCTCGTATCCTGGCCTTGTCCAGCACGCCGCCGTCGATGGCCACCTGCTGGACATTGGCCTCCTCCGCAGCCAGGAAGGTCGTGACATCATCAACATCCAGCTGGTTGACGAGGCTGAAGGACTGATCGTAGGTGTGCACGATCGCCGGATCGATCGTAGAGGACAGAATCTCAACGGCGGGAGCGTTGAGTTCAACGAACTTGCTCTGGTCATCGATCTCGATACTGACGGCGGAGAAGTCGGCGATGCCGGCCTTGACCGTACCGTTGTAGGTGATGAGGAAGGAGCCACCGGTGAGCGGAACATCCCAGGCCAGTATCTTGTTGCCGCTCTCGGAGTACTTACCGACGTTGGTGAAGTTGTACTCCTCCGTGGCCAGTTCGGCGATATCTTCGAACGATGCGGCAATCGTCGTCGAATCCATGGTCGGCTTACCCACCCCGAGCACCCCTGCCCAGGCGAGGCCGCCAAAGGCGGCGCCTATCACGGCGATGCCCGCAACCAGAGACAGCACGCCCTTCACGATGCGCTTCTTCATTGACAACTCCTGAACGACAAGACCGGGCCCGGTGGGGAACCGGGCTAGAGGCGCCGCCTCCAACCCGAATGCTCACCCCATCCTCCAGTCCATGCAACCAGAAAGTTTAACTGTGACATACAACTTGGTAGGCACACAATGGAGGATCCGCGACCACACTGCCCCCGAGCAAGCCAAAGCCGCCGCACACGGACGACTCGCCGAAACACTCCCGTCCGCGGGACGAGGGCTCCGGCGTCGCAGAGAAACTGGCCTGGCGATCTCACCAACTGACTTCGATACCTACAAGTATGTGTGCCGCACACGCACCGAAATCCGCCACGGCTCAATCGGAGGATCGCCCTATGACCGGCACAGTTATTGTCTTTGACATCGACGGGACGCTCATGGACCACAGGGCGGCGGCAGACGCAGGCCTGGACAGTTATCTTCGCCTGATAGGGGCCGAGCCCACGCCGTCGCTGCACAACACCTGGATTCGAGCAGAACGGAAGCACTTCACGGCATGGCGAGAAGGGGAGCTGAGTTTCACCGAGCAGCGACGCCTACGCATGGCGGACCTGCTCAAAGCACTGGGGAAGACCGTCGGCGGCGAAGCGCAACTGGACCAGCTCTTCGATTCCTACCTGGCAGAGTACGAACGCGCCTGGCGGGCCTACCCTGACGCACCGCCGTGTTTGGAGGAGCTGCGCGACCGCGGCTTCAAGCTCGCGGTGCTCAGTAACGGCGATGCTCGGCAGCAAGACCTGAAACTTGAGCGGATCGGCGTCCGCAAGTTCTTCTCCTGCGTGCTCACCTCCGACTCCTTGGGAGCCGCAAAACCTCACCGGGAGGCATTCGACCGGGCAGCCGAGGTGTTGAACGCACCGAGTGCGGAACTCACATACATCGGCGACGACGTCGAAGTCGACGTGCTCGGTGCACGCGCCGCCGGCTGGCAGGCATTCCACCTGGACCGGTTCGACACCGGCCATTTCCAGCCCTGCGTCAAATCACTGAGTGAACTGCCAGCGCTCCTTGACCGGTAACGCCGACAGAAGTGAACCCGCTCCCGGGCATGACCTGACCGGCTGCTGCTAGGCCCCTAGGCGCGGCGTGACCGAACCGGGGGAGGCGCGTTTCGCCGTCGTCGTCGGGCGGGCCGACTAGACCTGCCCGGCCAACTCAGCCGCGCCGCACCAGGGGGAAGGTGATGGTCTCGCGGATGCCCTGACCGGTCAGGGCCATGAGCAGCCGGTCCACCCCCATGCCCATGCCGCCGCAGGGCGGGAAGCCCTGCTCCATGGCCACCAGGAAGTCCTCGTCCAGGACCATGGCCTCGGGGTCGCCCTTGGCTGCGGCCAGCGCCTGCGCCTCGAAGCGCTCGCGCTGGACGACCGGGTCGGCCAGCTCGGAGTAGGCGGTGGCGGTCTCGGTGCCGCGAATGTACAGGTCCCACTTCTCGGTGAGCCCCGGGCGGGAGCGGTGGTAGCGGGTCAGCGGGGAGGTGTCCTCGGGGAAGTCGTAGACGAAGGTCGGCTCCCACAGGTCGTTGCCGACCGTCTCCTCGAAGATGTCCTCCACGATCTTGCCGGCCACGGCGTAGTCGTCGACCTCCAGGCCGAGCCGCTCCGCGATCCGGACCAGCTGCTCGCGCGGGGTGGCGACGGTGATCTCCTCCCCCACCGCCTCGGATACGGAGGTGTACAGGTCGAGCCGGCGCCACTGGCCGGACAGGTCGTACTCGGTGCCGTCGGCCAGGCGCACGATCTCCTCGCCCTCGCTCAGGTCGAAGGCGTCGCGGGCCGCCTGCTGCACCAGGTTCTGGGTCAGCTCGGCCATGCCGTTGTAGTCGGAGTAGGCCTCGTAGGCCTCCAGGACCGCGAACTCCGGGGAGTGGGAGGAGTCCATGCCCTCGTTGCGGAAAACCCGGCCGATCTCGAACACCCGGTCGACGCCGCCTACGACGGCACGCTTGAGGTAGATCTCCGTGGCGATGCGCAGGTACAGGTCCATGTCCAGTGCGTTCATGTGCGTGATGAACGGCCGTGCGGCGGCGCCGCCGTGAATCGCCTGCAGCACCGGCGTCTCCAGTTCGACGTAGTCGCGCCCGTAGAAGTTCTCCCGCAGGCTGCGCACCACGGCGGCCCGGGTGCGCACCATGTCGCGGGCGGCCGGGCGCGTGAGCAGGTCCAGCTCCCGACGGCGCACCCGTTGCTCCTCCGAGAGGGTCACCGCCTCTCCGGCCTCATTGGTCCAAGTCTTGGGCAGAGGCCGCAGCGCCTTGGAGGCGATGCGCCAGGCCGGGGTCGCGATGGCGTCGTCACCAAGTTCGGCCAGGGCGGCGGGGTCGGCGTCCGCGCGCAGCTCCGGCTCCGCGAAGACGGACAACTCCCCGCGCCGGGAGGCACCTACGTGCCCGTGGACGAACAGGTGATCGCCGAGGTCAACGTCGGTCTTGAAGGCGGCGAGGCTCGAGTGACCCGCGCCCGGCAGCGACTTGGCCGACAGCATCGCCTGGAGAGTCTCGCCTGCGCCGTCCTGCAGGGTGACGAAGCAAAGACGGCCGGTGTTGCGCAGGAACACGACGCGTCCCGCGACGCCGACGACATCGCTTGTCTCCTCGCCGGCCTGGAGGTGGCCGTAGCGCTCACGCACGGCGGAGATCGTGGTGGTCAGCGGCACGGAAACCGGGTACGGCTCCCAACCCTCCTCGCGCAGGCGGTCGCGCTTATCGGACCTGATCCGGAACTGGTCGCCCGACGATGGAGCGGCCTGCCGGGGTTCGGGCCGAGATGCGCCCGGCTCGGCGGCCTGCGGCGCGGAAGTCTGCTGGTTGTCGAGGGCTTCACTCACGCGCGCGAGTGTAACCGCTGGCCGTACAGGGCTCATATCCGGCCGGACGTCATCTCCACCAGCGTTGACCGGGCCCGACCCCAGAACGTTCCCGAGCCCGTCCCGAACATCCACCGACCTATCCTCAGGGGCATCCACAGGTAGCAGCGGCAGACCACTCCGTGCGCGAGTTATCCACAGGCAGGCGACCGGGGCTACACGAGTCGACGGGTGCAAGGCCATTATTCCTTCATGGACCTCGAAGTCGAGCTATTGCTGGAACGCGTCACGGCACTGCACGGTGCGGCGTATGACGATGAGGTCGTTCGCGGTGCGGAGGATAAGCGCATCATCGAAGCCGCCCTCGCCGCCGAGCTGCTCTACCGCCCCATACCGCGATTCCTTGCGATCCCGGGAACAGATCCACGCATTGTCAAGTGCAGACAGTTTCGAGCGCACCTGACCTGCGCGAGCGCCGCCGAGGTACTCGGCTACCCCATGTGGAACAAGCCTGAATCCCTACACCTGGCGGTTCCAAGAAACCACAGCATGCGGCCCAGCACTTACCGGGATCTGGATACCGTAACGCTGCATCGCAAGACCCAGATCACACCGCTGACAGTGGACGATTTCCCAGTTGTGTCCCCGGCGGAGATAGTCGCCTGCTGCCTGGTGTGCCTCGACGAACTCGATGCCATATGCGTCGCGGACGCGGCCCTCAACCGCGGCGACACTTCGACGGAGGAGATCTCGGAACTGTTGACTGGACGATACGCAGCAAAAGGGCGACAGCGCCTGATGCTCACAGACCCCGCCTCCCGCTCACCTCTGGAAACTCGCACTCGGCTCGCATTGCGGCATATCGGCTTAGCCGTCGAAACAGGCGTAACCATTGAGGGCGTCGGCGAGGTCGACATGCTGGTGCAGAACTGGCTCATCGTTGAGACGGATGGCTGGGAGTTCCATTCATCCAACGAACAGTTCACGCAAGATCGCCGGCGCGACCAGGAGGCGCTCGCGGGCGGTTACGTTGCCGTCCGCCTCACCGGACAGGATGTGGCAGCCGGAGAGGACCACATTCGGAGCGTCGTTGCGCGGGCATTCCTCGGCGTTGCACACTCGAGCCGACTGGCTCTCCCAGAAAACCCCGGAATCATGCGGAATCTTCGCAAGGCCGCACAAGCGTGATGAGCTTCCAGTGTGCAGCGAGACCTCCGCTGCACACTGGAGGGTGGTCAGACAACCGCGCGGTCCACCGACCAATTGGAGTTTTTCGTTGCTATTCCACCATTGCGCCAGCTCCCACCCGGCGTAGGAGATTAGCCGTTGCGTGCAACACCGCGCTCGCTCAGACGCAAAGCTGCCCTTCGCTTTATGCTCCGCAGCCACAAGATCAGCCGTGGCACTCGACGGGAGATTCGGCGCCGTATGCACCGTTAGTTGTCGTCGGGAAGCGAGGCTGGGGCATCGGCTCAACTTGCCCAACCGTGGACACTGCGCAGTTCAGCCGCGCACCGCAGCGAGCGGCAGGCCGGAGGACCGCAGTCCCTGCATCCGGGCCACGTCGGAGTCCGCGGGAACCTGCCCGGGCTCGGTGCCGCGTTCGACGATGCGGTTGTCCGCGTCCACGAACACCACGTGCGGCAGGTAGGTGCGCGCCTCGTCATCGCTCAGTTGGGAGTAGCCGATGAGAATGACGATGTCGCCCGGGTCCACCAGGTGAGCGGCGGCGCCGTTGATGCAGATCTCGCCCGCGCCACGCTCGCCGGGGATGACGTAGGTGGACAGGCGGTTGCCGTTGGTGCAGTCGCAGATGTCCACCCGCTCGCCGGGCAGCAGATCGGCTGCTTCGAGCAGATCCGCGTCCACGGTGATGGAGCCGACGTAGTCGAGGTCGGCCTGCGTCACGGTGGCGCGGTGGATCTTGGACGTCATCATCGTCCGAGTGCGAGTGCTCATCGCATATAAGCGTAGACGCCCCGGGATCGACCGCCGCAGTGTCGTGACAGAGAAGACAGCGTGACGAGGACGACGGGCCCTGGACACAGCGCCCGTCGTCCGTGACCGCTTCAACCGATCTCAGCGGCGCGGGCGAGCCAGCGGTCCAGACGCTCCTGCTGGCGGCGCCGCAGCGCCCGCTCGGAGATGACGCGTTCAATGGCGGCGGCATCATTCAGGTCCAGGTTGCTCAAGGAGCGTCCGATCTCCGCATCCACCATGTCCAGATGCAGCGCAGCCAGGCCGCGCCGCCGCGCGCAGGGCCCCTGCACCAGCCGCAGCGACTGGATCCGCTCGTAGGGGATCACGCTGATGCGCCGCCGCCACCGGCCGAGCCGCAGCACCACGCAGGTGTCGGTCAGCGCAATCGCTTCGCGCCGCCACGCCAGCGGTGAGAACAGACGTCCGCGGGGACTGATACGGATGAAGCCGCGTCCCGGATCCTCTACCGCGAGGTGTGTATCCCCCACCCCGTCCTGATCCTGCCCGGTCAGGGCAGATTCCAGGAAGGCGTCGGGATCGGCCACACCCAGGTCGGGCGCCACCAGCCACAGCGCCCGCAGAGCCGTCTCCCGCCGCCCCACCGGCAGCAGCACGTTCGCCCCGGTGTCCTCCACCGCGGAAGACTTGACCTCGGCGGCGGCGCGCCCGGCCACGCTAACCTGCACCCGCCACCAGTCGGGCCGACGCCACAGCACCCCTTGCTCAATCTGAACGCCATGGACTCGACCGGGCGGGAGTGTGGAGGAGGTTTCCGATGTGAGTCCGAAGCTGGCCCGGATGCCTGCGGGCGTGGCCGCGGCGCGGAAGTGCCAGCCCTTGTCCAACCGGTTCCAGACGTAACCGCCGAAGGCCAGCGGCACGGCCAGCAGCGGCAACACGCTTGAGGAGAGCACCGCAAGCGCACCCTCCTTGCCGAAGGCCCCGCCGACCACAAGCGACACCACCAACCCGATGCATCCCAGCAGTAGGGCCAGCACCGCAATCGTCGCGCCGGAGAGCAGTATCGAACCGATCAGGATGCGCGGCTCCACGGCGTACAGGTCGCGCTCGCCGCCCCGCAGGCGCGCGTCTCCGATCAGCGGTGCGGCCGCGGCGTCCTCGAATCCGCGGGGCACCGACCGGCCCGCCGCGGCTCCCTCGCGTTGTTCCCCGCCAACGGCGGGCGCTTCCCCGGGTACGCGCCCCGGCTCCCCGGAGGCACGCATCCCGCGCTCCGCCGAACCCGGCCCCGCCGCCCCGTCGGGGTCAACGAGGCGACTGCGCGGCACCGCATCCCCATACGGTTCGCCGACCTCGCCAAGCCGCTCCATCCCCGGGCCCGCAGTCGCATTCGGCTCCACCGCCTCACCCTCGCCGTACAGCTGGGCTCCGGCCGCCAGCGACAGGATCCGATCGCGCAGCTCCTCCAGCTCGCCCGTCCGCAGGAATCCGATCAGTACGTGCGAATCGCTGCCACCGGCCACCTCCACCCTCAGCCGGCCCAGGCCGAAGATGCGGCCGAGCAGCGGGTGGACGATGTCAACGGACTGGATGCGCGGCAGGCGCGCGGTGCGCAACTGGCGGTTGAGAACCCCCGTGCGCAGGTAGACGGCGTCGCGGTCGACGGCGAATGCGCGCAGCCGCCATGACAGCCACAAGCCCAGGCCGATCACCACGACCACACCGAGGACAGCCAGTGCCGCCCCCAGAATCAGCCGCGGCGATACACGCGCCTGTACCTCTTGTAGCGCTGAATAGGCGTCGCCCACGTACTCAACGTTCTGCCAGACCAGGATGGCCAGTACGGCGGTGATGCCCTTCCACCCTTCTAGAAGCGGGGTAATGGGGTGCACCCGGGACCACTTGGCGTCGGGTGGGAGGGTGATACCGCGTTCCTGGGTGGTCGGGTTCAGGTCATCGCGCCGACGCCGATCGCCGGGCCCGGGCGGGACGGTGGCTGCCCGTGGCGCGCCGGGGTCGCCGGATGTGGCCGGATGCGTGCTCATAGTCCGGCCATCCTCTGCTCGCCGCGTTCGGACAGGACCCGACGGAGGCTCTCGGCCTCGGCAACGGGCAGTCCGTTAATGGTCGCGTCCGTGGAGGCCGACGCCGTATGCAGCTTCACCTCCGCGATGCCCAGGTGCCGCCCCAACGGCCCCTGGGAGGTGTCCACGAACTGCATGCGTCCGTAGGGAATCACGCTGATTCTGCGGAACATAATGCCCTTGCGCCACAGCAGGTGGTCGTCCGCCATGGCGTACCCCATGGCCCGCACCTGTCGCGGGATGATCCACAACTCCCACACCATGCCGACGGCAACCACCGCCGCGCCGGCATAGAACCAACGGCTGGCCAGCATGCCCGCGATCATCAGGCCGAGCAGACACACGCCATCGAGGATCAGGTTGGGCACGAGCCGGGCGGTGATCAGGCGTGGGGAGACGGGACGGAACTCGACGCCGACGGGGGCGAAGGGATCGGCCGCGAGCGGCGTGACCTCGGACGGTGGGACGGAGGGGATCATGGCGGCTCCTGAAGGTCGTTCGCGGCGAGCATCGCAGGCGCCCCCGGCGCACGCATCCTCCTGCGGTAGGAGCCCTGCGGAACCCGGCAGTCCGTTTCGGCGCGGGCTCGGGTGCCTGCACTTTCGGCTGCCGGTCCTGTACCGGCGGTACTCCGTTTCGGCGCGGGCTCGGGGCTCGATGTCCGCGCCACGCCGACGCCACTCATCCCGGAGCGTCCTCGCGCCCCGGTCGATGCCCAGCCCTCCGCCGCGCTCAGTCCGGCCTCAGGGCAGGTCGATCAGCGTGTTGTCGATAAGCCGGGTGCTGCCGACGCGGGCGGCGACGGCGAGCAGCCCCTGGGACGACCGCGCACCGTCCGCCGCACTGCCCACTTGCGCGGAGTCCACAGGCTGATTGCGCGTCTCCAGGCCGAGCCCGGCCCCGGCCAGGTCGACGAAGGAATCCGGGTCGACGACGGCGACGTAGTCGACCTCCACGCCCGCCTCGGCGTCGAGCACCTGCTGGGCGGCCGCGCGCACCGCGGCGGCGTCGGCGCCGGTACGGGCGGCAGCACGCCCGGCCTCCAGCGCCCGCGACAAAGCGAGCGCGTGCCCGCGTTCGGCGTCGGACAGGTAGGCGTTGCGTGAGCTCATGGCCAGGCCGTCGGTCTCGCGGCGGATGTCGACGGGGACGATCTCAACCGGGACCGCCAGGTCGCGCACCATGGCCTTGACGACGGCGAGCTGCTGGGCGTCCTTGCGGCCGAACATGGCCCAGCGCGGTGCGGTCAGGTGCATCAGGGACAGCACCACCTGGCACACGCCGGCGAAGTGGGTCGGGCGGATGCGTCCCTCCAGGACGGTTGCCAGCGGACCGGGGTCGATGCGCACCTGCGGGTCGCCGTAGGGGTACATGACCTCGGGGGTGGGGGCGAAGACCACCAGTCGCCCCACCGCGAGCGCGCCGTCCGCACCTGTCAGGACGGCGGCCAGGCCGTCCAGGTCCGCCTCCAGGGTGCGCGGGTAGGCGTCCAGGTCCTCCCCGGGCGCGAACTGCAGCGGGTTGACGAAGATGGTGACGACGACGGTGCCGTCTGCCCCGACGTGGCGGGCGGCCTCGCGCACAAGATCGAAGTGGCCCTGGTGGAGGGCGCCCATGGTCATGACGACGGCGCGGGGGGCGTCGTCGCCGGCCAGGGCGGAGGCGAGTTCTTCGCGGGTGCGGGCCAGGGCGGTGCGGGCGGGAGTGTCCGGGGAGGTTGAGGCGGTCATGGAACCAACGCTAGATGATCCGCTCCGAGCGCAGTCACCAGGTTCGCCGGTTGGCCGAATAACGACCGGGAACGCCCGGCGCCAGGAGCGCGCGGCTGAGGCCGCTTCAACCGAGCGCGATATGCAAGTTCTGCCGACCTCAACGAGGACGACGCGGCGGGCCGGGGCGGGTTAGTCGGCGGGACTGGTGTTGGAGTCCCTGCCGGGTTCTGCCGGAGGGGCCGCGAGGGCTTCGCGCAGGGCGCGCACCTGCTGCTCCCCGAGTGCCCCGGTGGCCTCGCGGCGCTGCAACGTCGCCTCCGCCAGCACCCGGTAGGTGGCGACGACGTCGTCCAGCGGTCGACCATTCGCGTCGCGCAGCGCGGCCAGCGCCTCCAGGTGGGTACGCACCGTGCCGGCGTCGCCGCGCGCCACGGGTCCGGTCAGTCCGGCTTCACCCTCCCGCAGGGCGCGGTCGAGCGCGGTGGACAGCAGTGGGGTGAGGGTGGCGGCCCCGTCCTCGACGCCGGCGGCGGCCAGGATGCGCACGGCCTGGTTGACCAGCGTGACCAGGTGGTTGGCGCCGTGGGCGAGGGCCGCATGGTAGGCGGGGCGGGACTGCTCCGGCAGTACGAAGGGCTCCCCGCCCAGTTCGACGGCGAGTGCCTGCCCGATCGGCAGCACCGCGGCGGGGGCGGTCACGGCCATGGGGCAGCCGACCAGGCGGGCGACGTCGGTGGAGAAACCGCCGAAGGTCATGGCCGGGTGGATGGCGAGCGGGATGGCGCCGCAGCGGCGGGCGGGCTCGAGCACCGCGGTGCCGTAGGCGCCGGAGGTGTGAACCACCAGTTGGCCGGGCTGCCACCGCTTCAGGTCGGCCAGCCCCTGGACGAGGCCGGCCAGGGCGTCATCAGGGACGGCGAGCAGCACGAGTTCGGCCCGCTCGACGATGTCCTCCACCTCCAGCAGGGGCACGCCGGGCAGCAGCAGTTCGGCGCGTTCGCGTGAGGCCTCGGAGACGGCGTGCACGCCGATGATTTGGTGGTCGACCGAGCGCAGCGCGGAACCGAGTACGGCGCCGACCCGCCCGGCGCTGATGATGCCGACTCCCAGCCTGCCGGGCCGCGGCGGCCGGGTCGGCGGGTTCGGGGTCGGTTCGGGGTCGGCGGGCGTGGCAGGGGTCGTGGGCATGACGCGATGCTCTCACGGCGCGCCGGGGCGGGCCTAGGCGGCGCTGCCGCTCGGGGAGGAGCCGGTGTGCAGGTCATCATCGTCGTCCTCGCCGATGGCGCACCAGTGCTCGACGATCAGGCCGACGCCGATCCACAGCACGCACGCGGCCAGGCAGGCGGCGGCCGACCAGGCCAGGGCGGTCATGGCCGGGGAGTTCAGGTGCATCAGCGCGACGACGAGCCCGCCGCCGTACACTCCGCCAACCACCGCCCCGACCCGGGACGACGCCTGTGCGGCGGCTGCGGTCAGGGCGGCGCCGGTGGGGGTCATCCAGGTGGGCTCATGCTCGCGCAGGCGGCGGACCGCCAGGCCGGCGAGAAGCACAATCGCGGCGATCGCGACGGCGACGGCGGCGCCCCACGGCGTCAACGAGACCGCCCAGCCGCGGTGGCGCAGCATGAGGTCGGAGGCCGCCCAGGCGAGGACGGCCGGCCCGGCGAAGCACGCGAGGACGGTCGTCCAGCGCGTGCGCCGCATCACAGGTCCCGGCCGTTGCGGCCGATGACGTCGTTCCAGGCCGGCGGGGCCGTCCACTCGCCCGCATCGGCACCAGCGGCGTCACCGTCACCGGAGAACCGGGGTGCGGCCGGCGGCTCGGGCTGGTTCTGGTCTGGCTGCGGGGGCACAACCGGCTCCGCCTGGGCGGGTGCGATCGGCTCGGGCCGGGCGGGCTCGACGGGGACCGGCTGCGCCGGTGCGGCGGGCACAACCGGCTGCTGCTGGGCAGCCTGTTCCGGCTCGGCAGGCACTGCGCGTGCGGCCTCTGCCGGGTCCGCATCCGCGGACGGCGCCGCTTCGGGCTCGGCCGGCGCCACGGGCTCCACCGGCGCTGCGCTCTCGGGCGCAACCGCCGCCTCGGGCTCGACCGGCGCCACGGGCTCGGGCTCCGCTTCCGGCGGGGCAACGTACTGCCCGGTCGGCAGGGCGGGCAGGTGGTCGGAGTCGAGCCAGTCGAGGGCGAGCCAGCGCACGCCGTCGCGGTCGGGGGCGGACTCGGCCAGGGCGGCCACGGACTGGTCGCCGATCTCGGCGAAGGGGTCGGCCTGTGCCCAGGGCACCAGCACGAAGGCGCGTTGCGCGGCGCGCGGGTGCGGCAGGGTGAGTTCGGGGTCGGTGGAGGTGACGCCCTCGTAGGTGATGATGTCGGCGTCGAGGGTGCGGGGCCCCTGGGGCCGGGTGCGCACGCGCCCGGCGGCGGCCTCCAGGCCCTGGCAGACGGCCAGCACCTCCCGCGGGGAGAGGGTGGTGGTCGCCAGCACCACGGTGTTGAGGTAGTCGGGCTGCTCCACACCGTCGCTGACGACCGCAGCCGTGCGCGCCAGCGGGGCGACCGTGGTGACGGTAATGCCGTCGGTCTGGCGCAGCGTGTTCACCGCGGTGCGCAGCGAGGGGACGACGCCGCCGACGTTGCCGCCCAAGGCGATGACCAGTTGCACGGGCGCCTGCGGGTGCACGGTGAGCGGGTCGACCGGTGGCTGCGGCGGCACGGGCGCGACGGCGGGCGCCTCCGGGGTGCCGGTCGGCGCCACCGCTGGTGGCTGGGCAACACCGGGCTCCGACGGCGCGACGGGGCCCGCAGACAGCGGGCCTCCCGCCGGTGCGGCCGGCGGCGCGGCAAATGGGGCGGCGGGCACCGGCGGCAGTGGCGTCCCGGCGGCGAGGTCGGGCAACTCGGGGGCGACCGGCGCCTCCGCCGGCACGGCGGGCTGCGCAGCGCCGACCTCAGCCGGCTGGGCCGCCGACTCGACGTGGGGCTGAGCGAGCGGCTCCACCACCGGCCTGGACTCGGCAACCGGCTCTGCGGCGTCGGCGACTGCGCCGGGCTCCGCGGCGGGGGCGGCCGCCGCCAGTGGGGCCGCGGCCGCAGTTGGGACGGCGTTGAATGCGGCCGCGCCGGGCTCCGCGGCCGGCGTCATCTCGGCGGCGGAGTCGGCGTCGCGGGCGATGCTCACGGACACGTCGTCGAAGGCGACGTCCAGGGGCGCCTGGGGCTTGTGGACGGTGACCTCCACGGCGCTTACGCGCGGGAGGGCGAGCACGGCGTCGCTGATGCGCTCGGCGAGCGTCTCCAGCAGGCCGACCGGCTCCCCCTCGATGACGCCGACCACCTCCCGGGCGATGTCCACGTAGTTGACGGCGTCGTCGAGCGAGTCGGTGACGGCCGCGACCGCCGTGCCGCGCTCCCCCAGGAAGACGGTGACGTCGGCGGTGAACAACTGCCCCTCGGTGCGCTCGAAGGGAAGGAGCCCGTGGTAGCCGCGGGCGGACAAACCCGTCAGCACGATCCTGTCGGCGTTGTCGTGGTTGGTACTCATCGGTTTTCCTTCCAGAGGGAAGCAGTGCGGACGGCGTCCCGGTTGGCCGGGACCTCGTGGACTCTGACGGCCCAGGCGCCGGCGGCGGCGGCCAGGGTGGTGGTGGCTACGGTGACGGCGTCGCGCGCGAGCGGGTCGGGGGCGGCCTCGGGGACGGTGGCGGCGGCCAGGAAGCGCTTGCGGGAAGCGCCGATCAGGACCGGGTGCCCCAGGTCGGCCACGAGCTGCCCGGTGGCGGCCAGCAACTGCCAGGACTGTGAGTGAGTCTTGGCGAAGCCCAGGCCCGGGTCAAGCACGATCTGCTCCGGGCGTGCCCCGGCGGTGACCAATTCGTCCAGCCGCGAACGCAGTTCCGCCTCCACCCCGGCGACGACGCCGTCCGGCCCGTAGTCGGTCAGGGCGTCCATGGTCTCGGGGGTGCCGCGCCAGTGCTGGCAGATGTAGACGACGCCCGCCGCGGCGACGACGCGGTGCATGTCGGGGTCGGCGAGCCCGCCGGAGACGTCGTTAATGATGTGGGCGCCGGCGGCGATGGCGGCGTCCGCGGTTTCGGCATGCAGGGTGTCGACGGAGACGACCGCGCCGGCGTCGGCGAGCGCACGGACGACCGGCAGTACACGGTCCTGCTCCTGCGCCACCGTCACCGGAGCGGCACCGGGGCGGGTGGACTCGCCGCCGATGTCGAGTATGTCGGCGCCCTGGGCCAGCAGCTGACGGCCGTGGGCGACGGCGAGCCCGGTGGTATCCCAGCGGCCGCCGTCGGAGAAGGAGTCCGGGGTGACGTTGATGATGCCCATCACCAGGGTCCGACCGGCGGCGGAGGCGGCCGCGAGCGGCTGCGGTAGTGGCGCCGGGGCCGTGATGGGGATCGCGTTCACGCCCCCAGGCTATCGGACGCCGCCCGTTTCCCCAGGATTTCGCGGACACAACCCCGGCACGGCCCCGCCTGGCCTGGCACGCCCGTCCCGACGGGGCGCTGCGTCGGGGTCAGGCGCGGCGGCCCAGTACCAGGCTCATGGCCTCGGAGCGGGTGGCGGCATTGTGCATGACGCCGCGCACCGCGCTGGTGACGGTGTTGGCGCCGGGCTTGTGCACGCCGCGCATGGACATGCACAGGTGCTCGGCCTCGATCACCACGATCACGCCGCGCACGCCCAGGCGCTCCACCATGGCGTCGGCGATCTGCGAGGTGAGGCGCTCCTGCACCTGCGGGCGGCGGGCGTAGCCCTCCACCAGGCGGGCGAGTTTGCTCAGACCCGTGACGCGCCCGTCCTCGCCGGGGATGTAGCCGACGTGGGCGACCCCGTGGAAGGGCAGCAGGTGGTGCTCGCACACCGAGTACAGGGGGATGTCCCGCACCAGCACCATTTCCTGGTGGTCGGCGTCGAAGACGGTCTCCAGGTGGCGGGCCGGGTCGTCCTCCAGGCCGGAGAACATCTCCGCCAGGGCGCGGGCGATCCGGTCGGGAGTGCCCCGCAGTCCCTCGCGGTCGGGGTCCTCCCCGACGGCGACCAGCAGCTCGCGAATGGCATGGCGCACGCCGTCGGCGTCGTAGCTCACCACTGCCTCCAGGAGTCGTGCTGCTCGTCGGAGTCCGGGTTCTGGCCGGCGTCTGTCGGCCGTTCGCCACTCACGCCCTCCGACGGGCCGCCGGCCGTGTCGACGGCGTCGACCGACTCGGACGCGGCCCGGGCGGCCTTGGCGGTGTGGCGATCGGGGGCCTGGGCGGCGGAGGCGAAGGTGGCGGAGACGTCGTCGGTCAGGACCAAGGCGTCGTCGGAGTGCCACAGCGGGCGCTGCGGCTGCTTGATCACGGGGGCGAAGATCCGTTCCAGGTCCTTCTCCAGCAGGGTCTCCTTCTCCAGCAGCTGGGTGGCGAGCTCCTCCAGGATGTCCCGGTTGCGCACCAGGATCTCCCAGGCCTCGCGGTGGGCGGCGTCCATGAGGGCGCGCACCTCGGCGTCGACCGTAGCGGCGACGTCCTCGGAGAAGTCGCGGCTGGTGGCGTTCAGGCCCAGCACCGTCTCGTTCTCGGTGGTGCCCAGGCGCACGGCCCCCACGGAGCGGGTCATGCCGTAGTCGGTGACCATCTTGCGGGCCGTCTCGGTGGCCTTCTCAATGTCGTTGGAGGCGCCCGTGGTGGGGTCGCGGAAGACGATCTCCTCCGCGGCGCGCCCGCCCATGGCGTAGACCAGTTGGTCGAGCAGCTCGTTGCGGGTGGTGGAGTACTTGTCGTCCGCGGGCATGACCATGGTGTAGCCCAGGGCCTTGCCGCGCGGCAGGATGGTGACCTTGGTGACCGGGTCGGAGTAGGCGCTGGCCGCCGCGCACAGGGCGTGGCCGGCCTCGTGGTAGGCGGTGATGGCCTTCTCGTGGTCGTTCATGACGCGGGTGCGCTTCTGCGGGCCGGCGATGACGCGGTCGATGGCCTCGTCCAGGGCCCGGTTGTCGATCAGTTGCGCGTTGGAGCGGGCCGTCAGCAGGGCCGCCTCGTTGAGGACGTTGGCCAGGTCGGCGCCGGTGAAACCGGGGGTGCGCTTGGCCACCTGGTCGAGGTCGACGTCGCGGGTCATGGGCTTGCCCTTGGCGTGTACGCGCAGGATGGCGGCGCGGCCGGCCATGTCCGGGGCCTCCACGGACACCTGCCGATCGAAGCGGCCCGGGCGCAGCAGGGCGGGGTCGAGCACGTCGGGCCGGTTGGTGGCCGCGATGAGGATGACGTTGGTGGTGGCGTCGAAGCCGTCCATCTCCACCAGTAGCTGGTTGAGGGTCTGCTCGCGCTCGTCGTGCCCGCCGCCCATGCCGGACCCGCGGTGGCGGCCGACGGCGTCGATCTCATCTACGAAGATGATGGCGGGGGCGTTCTCCTTGGCCTGGTCGAACAGGTCGCGCACGCGCGAGGCGCCCACGCCGACGAACATCTCCACGAACTCCGAACCGGACATGGAGAAGAAGGGCACGCCGGCCTCGCCGGCCACGGCGCGGGCCAGCAGGGTCTTGCCGGTGCCGGGGGGGCCGTACAGCAGCACGCCCTTGGGGATCTTGGCGCCGACGGCCTGGAACTTCTCCGGCTCGGACAGGAACTCGCGGATCTCCTCGAGTTCCTCGACGGCCTCGTCCTCCCCGGCGACGTCGTCGAAGGTGACGTCGGGCATCTCCTTGCTGCCGACCTTCGCCTTGGAGCGGCCGAAGCCCATGGCACCGTTGCGGCCGCCACCCATGCGGCCGATGAACCACCACATGAAGGCCACGAAGATCACCATCGGCAGCAGCAGCTGCAGCATGGAGGACCACCAGGTGGTGGTGGGGACGACCGAGTTATAGCCGCCGGAGGGATCGGCGGCCTGGACGAGCCGGTTGACCTGCCCGGCCTGCGCCTCCGTGAAGGTGAACTGGACCCGGCGCCCCAGGTTCTGGGAGCTCTCACCCTGCCGGTTGGCCTGGCTGGTGTAGTCCTCGGTGAGGTCGAGCTCCACACGCTGAGTGCCGTCGATCACGGTGATGGATTCGACGGTGTCGGCACTGTCCTGGAGGATCGCCAGCCCCTCGGAGGTGTCGATGGAGCGGTATCCGCTGGCGGAGCTCAACAGGGCCCAGCCCAGCAGGATGAGTAGGACGAAGGGAGCGATCCACAGCAGGGGGTTGCCCAGCGCCGCCCGGCGCCGTCCGCTCCCCGGCTTGGAGCCTCCCTTGTCACCGCCGCGGCCGCTCGGCTTGCTGGAGCGTTCGGTCACGCGGATCTGACCGGAATCGTTCATCGGCGTTTGGTCCCTTCGCACGTCTAACCCCTCTGACGCTAGCGGAAACCGCGCCTGGGTTTCGCCTCCAGCGGCCTCCTGTTCGCGCCGGGCGTGGGCGGGATGCGGTGCGGAAAGCGGCGTATTCCCTGCGCGGGGGGGGGCAACCTGTGCGTTGGCAATGTGTCCAAGTCGAAGGGCGACGCGGGCCGCATCCATTTGACGCAGGCCGGGTCCCGTCATCTAACGTGTCGGTAACATGCACGCCGGGACTCATCCCTGAGACCGGCGCCACACACGCCCGAGCTGCGCCGGTTCGGTCCCTGGCTCCCAGGGCACGGTCCGCATCGCAGCACCCGCCGCTACACGAGCACAGGAGACCCTGACTTTGTCGTCGATCAAATCCATGCACCGATGTGCATCCGCCACCATACGAACCGCCGCTGCCGCCGTCGCACTGGCCGTCGGCGTCGCCCTACCCGCCGCCCCGGCGCTCGCCGCCCCCAGTACCTCAGGCTCGCAGTTCGACACGACCGCCGATCTCATGGCCGCCTCCAACCTGTCCGGCACCGTCTACACCTCGGGCGATGAGACCGCCGACGACGGCGCCGGCATGCGCTTCAACGTCACCAGCACCCTCCCGGACGGCATTGAGGGCAACATCGCCGTTCCGCTGGCGGATGGGACCTGGGCGGTGCCGCAGGACCTGCCCACCGCGCCGACGCGCGCTTCCAACTCCGCCCAGGTCGAGGACCTTATCTCCCGCGGCGAGAGCTTCTATGACGCCGGCGCCACGCTGGTCTGGGACTCCAGCCGACCCACCCCGTTGACCGGCACCGTGGTGCACAGCGCCACGACGGCGCCCTACGGGGTCACGTGCTCCACCTTCGTGAGCATGGTGCTGCTGGGCTGGGACTACACGCACACCACCTACACGGCTGACACCAACACCCAGGTGGGCTACGCCGTCGACTTCGGGGTGGACCCCAGCACCTCCAAGATCTGGCGCGCGAACAACCTGGCCAGCTGGTTCTACGCCCACGGCGACCTGTGGCTGGAGACGAACGACAACTACGAGCGCGGGGACATCCTGTTCTTCTCCGCGCAGAACCCGGAGGGACGCCTCGACGAGGTGCGCAGTGGCGAGGAGGCCACCTACTTCGGCAACGTCTACCACGCCGCCATCTACCTGGGCGACGGCATGCTGCTGCACTCCACGGGCACCGGCACCGGCGTGAACATCACCGCGCTCAACCCCTTGCTGAAGGAGGACCTGTCCTTCGTCGCCCGCCCGGAGTTGACCTCCACCACCGTCAACAACAGCCAGCCCGCCCCCGCCGGCACGGGCAGCGCGGGCGCCCCCGCCTCCGCCACCGACGGTGCGACCACCGGCGCGTCCGGGGACGACGCCAACCCCGGCATTTCCGGGGATGCGTCCGGCGCGCAGCAGGCGCAGACCGGTCAGCAGCGCACAAACACTACGTCGTTCTACTCGGCCTGGTTCGAACGGCACTACCCCGGGCACTACGCCACCGCGACCGCGACGCATGCGACCGCAGCGACGAAGTTCCGCAGCTGGGTCTTCTACGGGTGATGCCTACCGATAGGTAGAGCCCTTGGAT
>NZ_QMIN01000077.1:62679-70074 GCF_003287795.1 Actinomyces sp. Z5 | reverse complement strand
CGCCCGACCGAATGTCCGGTCGGGCGCCGCAGGTCTTGTCGCCGACATCCGCGCGACATATCATTGACTTTATGACTACTTCGGCACTGATCCAAGCACGTACGGCGCACCGTCGCACAACGATGACGGATTGGCGCACAGTAACCAACACGCTCGTCGACAACCTCGGCACCGGCCTGGTGTCACTGATCGTCGGAGTCGCACCAGAGACCATCATCCGCTGGACGAAGGGCACGTCCGCGAACCCCCGGGAAGCCAACGAACGACGCATGCGGGAAGCGTTCCGCATCTACCTGGAATTGGCGGCCACGGACTCACCACACACCGTACGCGCGTGGTTTATGGGCTCGAACCCCGAGCTCGGGAACGACTCCCCCGCGGAGGCGCTGTCGGAGGACCGCTTCAAGGAGGTCTTCGCCGCCGCTCGCTCCTTCCAGGCGTAGTGGCTTCGTAGATGACCATGCTATGCAAGCCGACGGGACCGCTGTACCGGATCGGTCGAGCGGACTCGCCTGCCTGGCGCGTTGGGCGTATCTCGCCTCATCGGCGTCCGGCGAACCGGCGTACGGCGGCGTTCGGTACATGTCGAAGCTCGGTCCCTTCGAGTGCTGGGCCATCTTCGACGGCGTTCAGTGGAACCCTGCTGGTCAGACCCGGATTACCAAGCAGGACGCCGCCTATCGGGAGGCCTGTGCTCTGCTCGAGTTGGTAGCGCACTGAGCGGCATGCGGCAGGGACGGAGCGTCCGAGCGGCTCGTAGTGCTTGTGGGTGCGGCGGTTCGGGCTGCGACTGTTACGCGGGTGGACGTACCCGGTCAAGCCTCTAGGCGCAGTCTCCTGGCGCGCCAGGCCGAGACAGTCTGCTACGCCGGTTGGACGTTAACAACGCTACTTAACGCTCTGCTGTATACCTCGGAGCCCTTCAGCAGAACGTTAACCGGCGTTGTTAACCCCGAAGTGGCGTAGTAGACAGCCCCCGCTTCCGGTCCCGGGGATAGCGGCAGTCAATTCCGGCGCAATGAACCGCCACGGCTCACCGGGTTCCTCACCCTGCGACACGCAACCCTCCACGCCCCACGCACGAAGAGCCAGGAAATGCTCAGCAGATGATGCCGCCGAAGCCGTCTTAATGCACCTTGAGGTGCGAGGTGCTTCCTGACAGGACCTGCTCCATGACCTCATCAGCGCTGCTCACCGTCTTAATGCACCTTAAGGTGCGAGGTGCTTCCTGACACCAACCATGCGCACCAAGACCGATAAGAACGGTCTTAATGCACCTTAAGGTGCGAGGTGCTTCCTGACGCTGATGAACATCCTCAGCATCTTCTGCATGGTGAGTCTTAATGCACCTTAAGGTGCGAGGTGCTTCCTGACGGGTACGGGCTCGGCATCACCCCCATCGACTGGCTGTCTTAATGCACCTTAAGGTGCGAGGTGCTTCCTGACGTGTGTTGAACGCAGAGACGCGGAGCGACGGCGCTACGTCGTAATGCACCTTAAGGTGCGAGGTGCTTCCTGACTATGCACACCGGCGACCTGGTCGCGGTCGACTACCAGTCTTAATGCACCTTAAGGTGCGAGGTGCTTCCTGACACGACATTCCGACGTACGGGTTGGACTTGAATTGGGGTCTTAATGCACCTTAAGGTGCGAGGTGCTTCCTGACCAGCTTGAGGCGGACACGGCACGCGGCGGTCGCACAGTCTTAATGCACCTTAAGGTGCGAGGTGCTTCCTGACCCTATGCCTGAGGGGTTCGAATTTCTTTCCGGGGCGTCTTAATGCACCTTAAGGTGCGAGGTGCTTCCTGACGAGCGCCTGGCGGCCCGGAGCGCCATCGACGCTCAGGTCTTAATGCACCTTAAGGTGCGAGGTGCTTCCTGACCTTCCTCTGCTATGAGACTCGCGCCGGAAGGACCTGTCTTAATGCACCTTAAGGTGCGAGGTGCTTCCTGACCGCAGTCATCATCGTCGCCTGTGGCGAGTCGCTGTCGGTCTTAATGCACCTTAAGGTGCGAGGTGCTTCCTGACCCCTACCCCTGGAAACCGCGTCATACCGCCACTTCCAGAGGCGAGATCGCCACCGACCCCGCAAGCACCCCACGAGACCGACTGGCACCAGGCCAAAACTACCACCTTTCGTTGAAAACACGCCAAGCGCCACCGACACCCCTCCAACCCCCTCCAGCCACCAACTTTCAACGAAGTCATGCAGAAAAGTCGGGGTCAAAATGCACCAATCTTTGTACCGTAGACCGAATTGTGACCATCTGGCGAGCACCACACCAACCCCACACATCCCAACCGCACCACACGCCACACCAGCAACCGTCACCGAACCCACCCCAGCGCACCTACCCCACCCGAGACTCCCTCAAACTCCGGGTGACAAATACCAGCCGCCAACCAATATCCGCCCCACGCAATTGCACCTTCTACTCAGACACCGCCCCTTCCAACACCGCCCCGCACCGGCGCAATCGGTGCCAAGATGTTCCCGTTGCGGAACACCTGGTCGTACCGCCGCAGCACACAGCGCCGTCACGTACGCACCGATCCGAGGAGAGGCAGACGCCCATGCCCAGCACCGTCTTCCTCCAGTTCGATGCCCCCGACGCGCTCGCCCTGACCCCGCGCCGCCTGCACGCCGCCTGGGGCAGGGTACTCGAGCTCCCCGAGGGCATCTCCCCCGAACGCGCCGCCCTGCTCCCCTCCCTCGCGGCCAGGCCCCCACACAATCTGCACGGCCCCAAGCCCTACAGCGTCGGCCAGATGACCGAACAACCCGGCATGATCGGCGCGGAGCTGCGCCTGCTCGACGACCGCCTGCTGGACAACCTCGACGGCTGGCTCGCCTGGGGCGGCGTCCTCCCCCTCGGCGACGGCAGCCTGGAAGGCACGGCGCTCGTCGTCGTCACCGAGGCGCAGATCCTGGAACGCGTCTCCTGGGAGGAACTGGCCGAAGACGACGCCTCCACCACCTGGGACGTCACGCTGCTGAGCCCCACCGTGTTCACCTCCCGGGGGCGTCACGTCCCCGGGGTCACACCGGAGCAGCTCGCCACGAGCCTGCACGCCCGCTGGCACGCCTGGTCCCCACAGACCGAACCACCTCGGCTCCACCGGGACGACCTGGAGGTACTCACCATGCAGGACCGCACCGAGCCCGTGCGCGTAAACCTGGGAATGCCCAGCGCCGACCGGCGCGGCCGCCTGACGCGCCGCTCCATCCTCGCCACGGAGGGTTCACTGCGCATCAGCGGCGTCGTCGGCGCCGCCACCACCCGCGTCTTCTCCCGGCTGATGTCGCTGGCGCGCTTCACCAACGTCGGCTCCCACGCCGCCTACGGCATGGGCACGCTCGACGTCATCGCCAATCCCTGAACCGCGTCCGCCTCGGCGCGGTGCAATCAGCCCCCGTAGACCTCGGGGTGCAGAGTGCCGATGAAGGGCAGGTTGCGGTAGCGCTCCGCATAGTCCAGCCCGTAACCGACCACGAACTCGGTGGGGATGTCGAAGCCGACGTACTTCACGTCCACCTCCACCTTCGCGGCCTCCGGCTTGCGCAGCAGGGTGGCGATCTCCACGCTGGCGGCGCCGCGGCTCGACAGGTTCCCCAGCAGCCAGGACAGGGTCAGGCCGGAGTCGATGATGTCCTCCACCACCAGCACATGCCGACCGGTCACGTCCGCGTCCAGGTCCTTCAGGATGCGCACCACCCCGCTGGACTTGGTGCCCGACCCGTAGGAGGACACCGCCATCCAGTCCATCGGCACCGAGCGGTGCAGCCGCCGGGACAGGTCCGCCATCACGTAGACGGCGCCCTTGAGCACGCCCACGAGCAGCAGGTCGCGGCCGGCGTAGTCGGCGTCGATCTGGGCGGCCATCTCGTCCAGCCGCTGGTTGATCTCCTCCTCGGTGATGAGTACCTGCTGCAGGTCCTGTCCCATGTCCGCGGCGTCCATGAATGAGCCTCCTGTTTAGCGGTGAGTGTCCGGCAAGCACTGGGCGGCTGGGGCGACGTCGGGGAGGGCGCGCGCTCCGGCCCCGCCCGGATCCTTTCATACCCGCGGCGCTCCGACCCGGGCCGTCGGCCCCGGTTGTCCGGTATGTCCCGACGACGGCGGCTCCCGCACGCCGCTGCGGCACCCGTGCCCGCGCTACAGGCCCATGCGCTCGATCCACGCCTCCGGCCGGCCGATCTCCTCGGGGCGGGGCAGGTTCGCCGGCTCCCGCCACACCGCGTTCAGCCCCGTGTGCCCCACCCGGCCGACGACGCCGCGCACGAAGGCCGCGCCGTCCACGTACTGCGTCTGCTTGGCCTCCACGCCCAGCAGCCGCTCCAGCAGCGTGCCCGCAACGCCGTCGCGGGCGTGCCCCAGCACGGCGCGCAGCCGGTAGACCGAGGGCATGCGGCTGGGCTCGACGGCGTCGAGAACCGCCTCGGCGTGCCCCTCCAGCAGCGCCATGGTGGCGGTGATGGCCGCCAGCTGCTCGCGCTCGGCCGCGCCCAGGCGGTCGGTCAGCAGCGGGGATGGTGTACCCGCGTCCCCGGGAGCGCCCCGGTGCGCCGTCGCCCCCGCACGCACGGCCCGGGCCAGGCGGACCAGTCCGGTCGGCTCGCCGGGTGTGGGTGGGCGCATGAGGGCGGTGGCCACCTGCTCCACCTGTGTGGTCAGGTGCGCGGTCAGCCAGGGGGCGGCGGCGAGCTGCAGCACGTGGGTGGCCTCGTGCAGCGCCACCCAGGCCGACAGGTCGATCCGGTCCAGGTCCCGGAGTCGCTGCAATTCCACGACGTTGGGGGCCACCAGCAGTATGCGGGCGCCCCGCTCCCCGGCGTCGGCGGGCAGCACCTGGCCGAGCACGCGGGTGGAGATCAGCCCGAGCAGGCCGGCGACGGCCGGGGAGACCACGGCGCGGCCGACGGCCTCGGACGGTCCGGGGCGCGCCTCTGACGGGTCGGGCACCCGTTCCATGAGGGCGCGCAGGAAGGCGGCGTTGGCCCGCTGCAATCCGATCCGGTCCACCACCAGCACCTCGGTGGTGTCGGCGGCCACCCGGGCCGGCGCCGTCAGCCCGGTGAGCTGCGCCGCCCAGGGGAGGGCGTCGTCGGCGCTACGCCGCAGCAGGGCGACCGCACCGCGGCGGACCGCCCCGGGCAGGTGAGGCCCGGCCGGCGTGCCCGCGCGCGCCAGGCGCAGGGCCCGGTCCCAGTCGACGCCGGCGGCGGCGCTGCGCTCCACCGAGCCTGCGCCGCCCCGGTTCATGCCGCCCATCGTTCAGCCCCCGCAGCCGCAGTCGGCCAGTGGGGAGACCAGGTCGTCGTCGATGGCCAGGCGGGCGGAGTACAGCCCGCCGGCCTCAAAGCCGTCCACGATCACGCTGAAGGCCAGCAGCCGCCCGTCCTTGGTGACCACGGTGCCGGTCAGGGAGGCGGCCGTGTCCAGGGAGCCGGTCTTGGCGCGCACGGTGCCGGCGCCGACAATGCCGATGAAGCGGTCGTCCAGTGTGCCGTCCAGGCCGCCCACCGGCAGGGCGGCCATCAGGCTGCGTCCGGTGGTGCCGGCGTCGTCGGCGGAGGCGCGGGTGATGATCTGGGCCAGCAGCCGGGCGGGGACCTTGTCCCCCAGCGCCAGCCCGCACGAGTCGTGCAGGGTCACGCCGCTGATGTCGAAGCCGTCGTCCCGCAGCCGGGCGAGCACGGCCCGGGTAGCGCCGTCGAAGCTGGCCTCCTCACCGGCGGCGAGCGCGACCAGTCGCCCCTCGACCTCGGTCATGGTGTTGTCGGACTCCTTCAGGGAGACGGACAGGATGTCGGCCAGCGGGGCGGAGGTGACCCGGGCCAGCTCGGTGGCGCCGTCGGCGGCCGCCGCCCGGGTGACCGTGCCGGTGACGGTGATGCCGGCCTCGCGCAGGTGGTCGGCGAAGGTCTGGGCGGCGTCGAGCGCCGGATCGGCGGGATAACCACCGGAGGGGTAGGCGGTGACGTCCACCATGAGCGGCTGGATCGGCGCCACCCAGGCCTCGTTGCCGTCCGCCCAGGCGTCATTCCAGGTCGGACCGGTGAACAGGGTGTCGTCCAGGGCCACGGTGACGCTGGTGACGCCCTGTTCCTGCAGCTGTGCGGCAGCGTCCCGGGCGAGGTCGCCCAGGCCGGCGCGGCCGATGGTGGCGTCGGGGTCGCCGTCGTCCTCGGCCAGCAGCACGTCCCCGCCGCCCACCAGGGTGACGGTGCTGCCGTCCAGGACGGCGGTGGTGTCCACGGTGTGGTCGGCGCCGAGCAGGGAGAGGGCGGCCCAGGCCACCAGCACCTTGTTGGAGGAGGCGGGGGTCAGGGCGGTGCCGGCACCCAGGTCGACCAGCTCCTCGCCGCTGGCCACATCCACGATGGACACGCCGGCGGCGGCGTCCCCTATGCGCTCGTCGGCGGCGAGGGTGTTCGCCAGGGCGGCCAACTCGCCGGCCGCGGGCACCGGCGCGTCGTCGGCCAGGGCGGTGGCGGCCTCGGGGTCCTGCGCGGCGGCAGCGGGTGTCGGGAAGGGTTGGACCGCGTAGTCGGCGGGTGAGGCGGTCAGCGCGCCGGGCACCAGGTCGAGGGCGTCGGCCAGGCTGTAGTAGGCGCCGACGACGACGAGGGTGGCTGCGGTCAGGGCGGCGATCTGGGCCTTGTGCACGGCTCCTCCGGGGGTCGGGCGGTTACTGCGAGCGGACGTTTCCGGCAACGCGTCGGGCGGCATGTGCGGTGACGTACGGGCGCAATCGCGCCGGGAAGCGGCGGCCGCACGCGAGGCGGGCGGCATGGCTTTTCCCACCGGAAGCGCCGTCATAGTCCACACTAGTGCCAAAGGGCGGCCCCTCTCGGCACCGAGCCGCCGACACCTGCTCACAACGCGAGATACGGAGGCAGTCGTGGAATTCGACGTGACGATCGAGATCCCGAAGGGGAACCGCAACAAGTACGAGGTCGACCACACCAACGGGCGCATCCGGCTGGACCGGATGCTGTTCACCGCGACCCGCTACCCGGACGACTACGGCTTCATCGAGGACACGCTGGGTGAGGACGGGGACCCCTTGGACGCGCTCGTGCTGCTGGAGGAGCCCACCTTCCCGGGCTGCCTGATCCGCTGCCGGGCGCTGGGCATGTTCCGCATGCGCGACGAGAAGGGCGGAGACGACAAGGTCCTGTGCGTGCCCGCGGGCGACCAGCGCGCCTCCTGGCGCACCGACATTGAGGACGTCTCCGAGTTCCACCGCCTGGAGATCCAGCACTTCTTCGAGGTCTACAAGGACCTGGAGCCCGGCAAGAGCGTGGAGGGCGCCCACTGGGTCGGCCGTGAGGAGGCGGAGGCGGAGATCCGCCTGTCCTACGAGCGTGAGGCCGCCCGCATCGCCC